>CAZTTW010000161.1:0-8344 GCA_964616265.1 uncultured Myxococcales bacterium
TCGTGAGCCAGCGGGTGAGAGTGATTATAACGCAGCTAATTGTCAAGGCGAAGGTACTTCTTTTCCGACCTGAACGAATTACGATAAGGCGTTCGTTGGGGTGTGGGAAAGCGAAAACCGTCATCGCTTGACAGACAATTCTATTTTGTCGGACGATTCTAGACTCGCGGCGCCAAGGTCAAGCTTTCGACTTGCGCCTGAAGTTGTGGGATTTTCCCACGTCCGATGCGCAAGTTCTCCGTCTCGCTCTTCCTCGCCGCCAACCTTCTTCTGTCGTCGCATGCCCGAGCAAACGGCTCAGCCGAACGCCGGGTCGTGATCTTCTACACGGCCGAAGCGCATGGCAAGCTCGAGCCGTGCGGCTGCACCAGCGACCCGCTTGGCGATTTCGCGCGGGTTACCGCCTTGGTCCGAAGGGCCGCCGGCCACACGAAATCGGCCATCCTCGTCGATGCGGGCAACCTCGTCTACGCAGAGGCGGAGGCCTCGCCCAGGATGCTGCCCGTCGCCGAGCTGCGCTCGCGCTTCATCGCCGAGGAAATCACGAAGCTGCCCTTCGGCGGAAGTGCGCTGGGTGAGACCGACTGTTTGCACGGCAAGAGCGGCGTGATGCCCAAGCGCCTGGCGGTGAACCTTCCACCGTCTAGTTTCACCGAACCATCGCGGCTGCTCGACGTAGGTGGCATTCGTATCGGCGTGCTCGGCATCGCCGCGCCGGCGGCCGCAGTAAGGCTGGGCCTCGCCGCCGACGACTCGGCGGAAAGCAGCAAGCGCGAGGTGGCGCGCCTGCAGGCGGCGGGCGCGGAAATCGTTATTTTGCTCGCCCCGGTAGAGCGGCCGGTGGCGCGCAGCCTGGCCCGGACGGTCGGGGCGGACTTCGTCGTCGTCGGGAAGAATGTCGGCCAAGGAACTGCGACCGCAGAGGCAGCGGGCAGCGGCTACCTCGTCGCGCCCGCCGATGAAATGCAGCGCCTGGGACGCCTTGAAATCGTCCTGCGGGGAAGTCGAAAAAGCCCGACGCCAGAGCCGCTTCTCGACGGCGGTAGCGCCGAGGGGCAGCAGCTGCACCTGGCCGATCTCGACCGTCGGCTGCAGCGACTCGACGCCGACCTTGCGCAGTGGCGAGCCGATGCCACGTCCGACAGAGCCTTCGTCGCCGGCAAAGAGCGCGAGCGGGAGAATCTCGCCAGCGAGCGCGCGCGACTCACGGCACGCCCGTGGCAGCCCCCGACGACCGGCTCGTATTTCGTCAATTCGCTCATCCCGATCCGTCGCAGCTTGCCGCGCGACCCTGCCCTGGCGGCCAGCATGCACAAGCTCGATCGCGCCATCGGCGCGGCGAGCCTGCGCATGGCCGAGCCGCCGCCACCCGCCGAGCCAGGCCGCGCCTTCTACGTCGGCCAGGAAAAATGTGTTTCGTGCCACAAGCCCGCGGCACGGCAGTGGAAGCACACCGTCCATGCCCAAGCGTGGAAAACCCTGGTCGACGTCGGCAAAGAAGCGCACGAGGACTGCGTGAGCTGCCACGTCACCGGCTACGGCGAAGTTGGGGGCAGCAGCCTCGGCTACACGCGAGGGTTGCAGGATATCCAGTGCGAAACCTGCCACGGCCCCGGCTCCATCCACGTCGAGAAGCGAGGCAAGGAATCGCCTCTCGCCATCATCACGAAAACGCCCGAGTCGGTCTGCGCTCGCTGCCACAACGAGAAGCATTCCGACACCTTCGATTACAAAGCCTATCTGCGCGATGTGATCGGTCCGGGCCACGGCGAGCTAGCCCGCGACGACCTGGGCGACGGTCCCACGGGGCACAGCTTGCGCCACGCCGCCGAAGTGAAAGCGCGCCGAGAGTCGCAGCGCAGGCGATAGCGTTCCCGCATCCGCGCTGGTAGATCTACCTTCGATGCTCGACCTATCCATCGAACGACTTGTTCGCAGCGGGCAAATCGAGGAAAGCCGCGCCGCCCGCACGGAATGGCTATGGGGCGAAATCCGCCGCCTCAAGGCGGAAAAGCGCGCCTTCGTGCCGGCCCACAACTACCAGGTGCCCGAAGTGCAAGCCATCGCCGACGTCATCGGCGATTCGTTCGAGCTGGCGGTGCGAGCGCGCAACGTTGATGCACGGCTCGTCGTCTTCTGCGGCGTTCGCTTCATGGCCGAAGGCTGCTACACGCTGGCGCCGCACATCCCCGTGTATTTGCCGAGCCAGCGCGCGCTGTGCTCGCTGGCCGAGGTGGATGTGGACGAGCTGGAAGAGCGGCAAGAGTTTCTGCGCAGCCTCGGTCGCAAATTCGTCACGATGACGTACGTCAACACGTACGCCGACGTCAAAGCCCTGTCGGACGCCTGCTGCACCAGCTCGAACGCCGTGAAAATCGCCGAGCGCTTGGCCAGCCCCGACATCTTGTTCGTGCCCGACCAGAACCTTGCCTACCAGGTGGCCATCAAAACGAGGCGCATGTACTTGCCGCCCCCCGAACCGCACGCGTTTCATCCGAAGGAGTATTTGGAACGCATCGAGCCTCTTCTGCGCGAGGGCGAGCGGCAGGGACTGGTCGGCTGCGTGTTCGCGTGGGAAGGCGCCTGCCACGTGCACCACAACATGACGGTTGCCGACATCGCCAAGATCCGAAAGGAAGATCCGGCCGCGGTCGTCATCGTGCACGGCGAGGTGAAGCCCGAGCTACAGAAGGCAGCCGACGAGGTGATGTCGACCTCGCAGATGGCGAAATACGTCGAGGCTCATCCCGAAAAGACACGGCTGGCGATTCTTACCGAATGCGGGCTGGTCGTCCGGCTGGAGCTGGAGCACCCGGAAAAGCAGTTCTACAAGCCGTGCCGACTGTGCGAGCACATGAAGGCGATCGATCTCGAGAACGTGTACCTCACGTTGCGGGACGAGCCGGCTTCAGCTCGGGTCACCGTGCCGGAGGACGTTCGCGCCGGTGCCGCCCGGGCCATGCAACGCATGATCGAGCTGGCACAGTAGAAGCTCGGTCACGGGAAATAGAGGACCTGGCTGGCTCCGAAGGTTTTGGATAGCTCGTCGATGTAGCGACGGACGTAATCACGCCTGGCCACGACGGCGCGAATTTCGGGCTTGGTCAGAACCTCGTAATCGCCCTCCGACGCTTGGATCAAAATGCGCGTCAGCTTCTCTTCGCTGATGCGGTCGAGAGCCTCGTAGAGACGGCGAGAAAAGCGCTGGCCGCGCGTGAGCGCCGCACGCGTCTTCTCGTTGCCCTCGGGCTCGATCATGAACGACAGCGTGTTGTCCATGAAAAGCAGACGCGAGCCGTCCTCATTCGTCAGCATGTTGCCGCCGCTGTAGCGGTCGGGGTTCGAAATCACAAAGTCAAAAATCAGCAAATCCGCAAGCTGCGCCGCCAGCGCGTGCTTGTCGTCGGGGATAACCTGGCCTTGCGTGAGCCAGCGCGAGCTCTCGTGAATGCCTTCGGGCGTATCGAGACCAGAATCCTTGATGATGGGAACCCAATACATGACGACGCCGGCGGTGTAGCCCCGCGGATCGAAGATCGTCTCGGAGCGAATGCGCGGCACCATGGGCTGCGTGTCGGGGTGCAGGTGCGAGAAGACCTCGGCCCGCGAAACCATGCGCGGCGTGGCCGGAGGAACGGCGTTTAGGCCCAGCAGGCGATTGATCCGGTAGGCTGCGACTTCTTTGCGCGGCATGGTTTGCAGATTGGTCTGCGCGGGTTTGAAGGCGGCGCGCGAGCCGTCAGCGAAGTCGACTCGAAAGGAAAGCGACGAGCCGCCCTTGTTGAACTTCATTCGCGTGATGGGCTGGCTGCGCAAGCGGGCGATGAGGAAATCGTCCTCCATACCCATGAAAGAGCCCGCGGATTCGCCGACGACGGCCGGGCTGGGCGGTTGGGGATCGGCTTCGCCAGCGACCGACACCGACGCGGGCAACGCGGACGCGGCAGCTCGGCTATGAGCACCGAGCGTTAGGCGCAAGGCACCGCGCGCAAGCAGTGTCATACCCGCTACGGCCAAGGCCAGGACCAGGCACTCGGCAAGCAAGTAGCGTTCGATGCGCATGAGGAAATTCTAAGCCCGGGCGGTAGCGGCACAAATTACCGCGGTCCACCTTGGCTGGCCGCGCGCAACGCGGAAGCCAGCATGCCTTTGGTGACGCCGCCGACAAGAACGCGAACGATCTTGCCGTCGGGGCCGATGACCACAATGTGCGGAATCGAGTACACGCGATAGAGCCCGCCCACGCCGCGGTCATCGATCACGACCGGATAGGGAAACGGCCGCTCCGTCAGAAAGCCGCGCAGTTCGTCGCGCGTCGCAGCCGGACCGTCGGAGTCGATGCCGATGAACTCGACGCCCCTCGGTTGCCATTCTTGGTAGAGCTCGTGCAAAGTTGGAATCATCGCCAGGCACGGCGGACACCAGGTCGCCCAGAAATCGAGCAAGACCACGCGTCCGTGCAGCTCCGACAGGCGAACCTCACCCGGCTTGCCGTCGATGCGTGAAAGCGAAAAATCGGGCGCCTGATCGGATCGGCCGAGCGGTCGCAGAAGCTCGTAGTGACGCGCGCTCCAGGCCGTGCTCGCGATGACCGACGAGAGCGGCAAGGCTAGCAACATCACGCCAACTACGGCCGCGGATGGCGGCGTCGCCGTCGGGCGCCGCAAACGTAGCTCGCGCAGCGCGAGCGCAACCATCATCGCGACCCAGGCCCAGGCGGCGACCTTCACGACGACACCAAGAACGTCCGGCAAATAACCAAGAAACGCCTCCGTATCGAGCAGCCGGAAAGGGCTCCACAGCACGAAGTACGGCACGTAGCAGCCCGCGCCGAGCTCGAGAGCAAGGGCGGCGTCACGACGCCTGCGCCCGGCGAGAACGACAATGGCAAGCGCGGCAATCAGCGCGACGAAGGCGGCGGTGCGCACCTCGGCGCCGAGCACGCCCATAATCTCCGTCAGACCCGCGGAGGCCGAAACGCGCGCAAGAGAGATGACCGCCCGCAAGAGCTCGGGCAACCGAAACGCCACCACGGAGAGGAGCACGAGAAGGGAAGCGTCACGAAGCGATCCTCGCTGGCGCGCGATGATCCCCGCGAATGCCCGCTGCGGAGAAACGACGAGCATGCCGAGCCGCACGTGCAAGCGCGGCTCGCGGGCGGCCGGCGATGCTTGCACCGCCGCTGCTTCAGCCTCCATTCGACTTCCCGCGTGTCTGGAGGAGTTTGCTGGCCGAGCTGGCCAAAGCGCCCGGAATATTCCGCGAGCGTGCCAGTGCCCTGAGATCGTCCGGTCGCAAGAACGACAGCAAGCGCAGCGACACCGTTAATGGACACTTGGGGTTATTCACCAGCGCCTGCTTAACCGCGTAATCCTTGGTGTGCTCGCGGCTGTTCGCGATGAAGCGAATGACGTCCTCGCAGACTGCGCGGTTGGCGGCGGCGGCCACGATTTCGCCGTCGGTAATCGACGACGAGCGCACCGCTGCCATCGCCACGACCCGGTTACTGTCGCGGATTAGGACCTGGCGGCAGTGCGCATTGCCAACGGTTGCCAAGCGGATCTTTTCGAAGATCTTCAGCTCGTCGAATTTGATGAAAGAGGTGCTCAGCGTGTGTTTGGCTGGTTGCTCGGTATCCGTAGCTGACTCGAGCGCCGATGCCGGGGGCGCTTCATCAGAGACCTCCGCGTGCGGCAGCTCGGCCATCGCGACCGCGAAAACCTCGTCTGCCGTCGACGGCGCGGCCGCGTTGGGATCCGCCATGATAGCGGCTACCGTTTCCGAGTAGGCGGGAATGCCGTCCAACCGAACGCCGTTGCGCGCACAAAGCTCGAGCGCTCGGCTTACCGAGGACATCCGCGCGTTCTTATTGAAGTAGAGCGCTTCGACCAAAGCCGGGCAGCGCAGTAGGCGCACTTCGTTCTGGAAAATGATTTCGAGGGTCGCTTCGTCGAGTCGCTTGGCGAGCGCGACGAAGGTCTCGTCGGCGGTTGCCTGGTTGAGCAGGACCTTTTCGAGGGCCGGGCGCCGCGCGAGCGGCAAGCGCTCGGCAAAGAAATGCAGCACCGGCGCCGGTAGCGGTTCGCCAAGCGGAGCCAGCATGACCTTGTCGGGGAGAGCACCGGGCGCCGCTTCGGCTGCGCTCTTCACCGCCGCATCCGCGTCGAAGGACAGCTGGTAAAGGGCGATGAGCATCTCGGCCGGGCGCAACGGCGCCATGCCCCGCACCACCATCAGCTTGGCCGGACCGGGACCGGAAACCGCCGCAGCCACGGCCTTCGGCAGGGCCGCGCCGGCAAGTGGTTCGAGCTTCAGGGGTTCCACGCTAGCTGCGATTCCTTTCGTAGAGAATCTTCAGGCCGCGCAAAGTCAGAAGCTCGTCGTACTCCTCGATGGTCGCCGATTCCTTCGCCACCAGAGCTCCCAGTCCGCCGGTGGCGACAACTTTCGGCGCGTACGCAACTTCCGCGCGAATGCGATTCACGAGCGCATCGATCATGCCGGCGTAGCCGAACACCAACCCCGACTGAATACTGGCCACCGTGTTGGTCCCGACGACGGACTTCGGCCGCGCAATCTCGACCCGCGGCAACTTCGCGGTGGCGCGATAAAGGGCATCGGCCGAAATGAGCAGGCCGGGCGTAATGATGCCGCCCGCATATTCACCCCGCGCCGTCACCACGTCGAGCGTCGTGGCAGTGCCGAAGTCGACGACGATGGCGCCCTGGGGCCAGCGCGTGTAGGCCGCGACGGCGTTCACGATGCGATCCGCGCCGAGGTCGCGCGGATTTTCGTAAAGCACCGGCATGCCGGTCTTCATGCCCGGCCCGACCACCAGCGGCGTCAGCTTGAAATAGCGACGAAAGAGCCGCTCCATGGGCAGCGTGGCAGGCGGCACCACCGACGAGATGATGGCGGCATCGACGTCCCCCATGTCGAGCTTTTCGAGCGAAAAGAGCCCGCGGACGATGGCTGCCTGCTCGTCCGCGGTGCGCTCACTGCGGGTTTCCACGCGCCACTCGAAGCGCAGGGCATCGCCGGCAAAGAGTCCGAACGCCGTGTGGGTATTTCCAATGTCGACGACGAGGAGCATGGTCTCGAAGAATAGTACAGGATCGCCACCGTGGTGAGCGGCCGAGCAGCACACGATTCTCGACGCTCGCGCCTCGTGCTATGCAGAAGTCGGGTGCGGCATGAAGCGGGAGCAGCAACATAAGAGCACGGTGAGCGGCGCGCCGGCGGTTTCGCCCTCGCCGCCCCGTTGGCGGCCGCGCTTTCCCTCGAGCATCGGCGTGGTGCTGGCTATCGCGACCGGTCTGTTCGCGGTCTTCTGGCTGCTCGACGTGGCTTTCTTCGGCGCGCGCACGGCCGCCGCGAAGCACACAAGCGCCTGGCATCTCTTGGTCGATCTCGACGCCGAGACCCTGCAGAACGCGCTCGGCAGTCTGGCCCAAGTCGTGGTGGCCGTGCTCGGCATCGCCATTACGGTCGTCTCCATCGTGGTCCAGCTAGCGTCGACCCGGTACACGCCGCGCATCGCCGAGATGTTCTTCCGCGACAAGAAGAACCTGGCGATCATGGGCTTTTTCGTCGTGGCTTGCATCAACGCGGTCTGGGTCAGCGTCGTGGTGACGAGCGGCTTCGTCCCGCGAGCCACGGTGATCATGACCACGGCGATGGTGACTGCCAGCTTGCTCTTGCTCATCCCCTACTTTGCCTACGTGTTTGCCTTTCTCGACCCTGTGAAGGTCATTGCGCGCATCGGCCAGCAGGTCCTCGACGCCGTGCTGGCGCAAGGCACGGCGAAGCGCGATCAGGAGGATCTGGACCAGCGGCAGGCAAGCTGCGTGGCGGGCCTCGAACATCTTTCCGATATCGCCGTCAACACGGCTTCTCAAAAGGACAAAATCATCGCCACCGGCGCGGTCACGGCACTGCGAGGATTCGCGGTCAAGTTCATCAAGGAAAAGGCAACCCTTCCGGCGGAATGGTTCGTTCTCGGCCTGCATGTTCGGGGCAATCCCGACTTCATCGCGCTGGCGCCCCATTCGCTGCACGCGCTCGAACAAAAGAAGACGTGGGTCGAGTGGAAGGTCTTGCACCAGTTCCGCAGCATCTTTGCCGAAGCGCTGGACCACCTGCCGGAGCTGGCTCACGTCGTCGCCATCGAAACCCGCTACATCGGCGAGGAGGCGCTCAAGTGCGGCGAGCGTGACGTCATCGTACTCGCCATCCGCTACTTCAACACCTTCCTGCGCGTGGCCCTCAACCAGCGCGACGTGCGCGCCTGCTACAACATCTTCCACCAGTACCGTCTGCTAGCCGAGACCATGATGCGCAAGGG
>CAZTTW010000162.1:0-8242 GCA_964616265.1 uncultured Myxococcales bacterium
CCATGTACACAGGATTCGGCAATACAGTCGTGTCGGCGCAGGATACGGTGGTCTGCGCAAACGCCGCTCCGGCCCCCGCCAGGAGCAACGCCGCAAAGCCTGCTGACATTGCTAGGCATCGTTTTACACTCATGATGATTCTTCGTCCTCCGTTGAAGGCAACATCGCGTTGCCAAGTTGCGCGCGGAACATAGCGGTTCATGCGAGTCCACTTTGTCAACACTCGGATACGGCTGCGTGACGGAACCGTGACGGAGTCCGCCAATGTCTTCACACAGGCTTAGTACTGTGTTGCGCGAGTGGCCGCCGCTTCGGTGACAGCAGGTCGGCTGGCCGTTCCTCGAACGGCTCGTCGCCAGCCAGCTCCGCATTCGCCAGGCGAAATCCGACTCCCCGCACGGTCTGCAGAAGGTCAGCGGCTGCGCCGAGCTTGTCCCTCAAACGCTTGATGTGCGTGTCGACGGTTCGACTCTCGACGTCCGGATGGTATCCCCAGACTTCTGTCAGCAGCTCGCGACGAGTACGCATGTGTCCGGGCGACTGGAACAGATAAACGAGAATTCGCATTTCCAGTGCACTGACGTGCACCTCATCGTCGTCGACGAACACCCGATGCGCGGATTCGTCGATCCGCAGGTTCCTCAACTGAAAAAAGCGGCTCACGGCATCCTCCACCCGAGCCACCTGGCCAGATCTCGCGTCGCTGATCCTTTGTCGACTGCGCAAACGGGCATCGATCCTCAGCATCAACTCCCGCACGCTGAACGGCTTTGCGACGTAGTCGTCGGCGCCGATTTCGAAGCCGACGACCCGGTCGATTTCCTGCGCCCGCGCCGACAAGATGACGACGGTAGGCTGTTCTTCGCTGGGCGCAGCCCGGACCTTGCGGCAGATCTCTAGCCCCGACATGTCGGGCAGCATCAGGTCCAGCAACACCAAGTCCGGACGAAAGCTCGCCAAAGCTTCGATCGCGGCATGACCTGTGTCCGCAACTTTTGCCTCGTACCCATTCGCGCGAAGCGCGTACGCCAGCGAGCTACTCAGATCAATCTCGTCTTCGACGACGAGCACTCTCCACATCGCTACTGCTTCTTCAGGCATGCCGCAAGTATCGCGAGCGACCATTGCGATTCTGTGACGATCGTGTTGCTACTTGACAGAATCTTCGAGGACCCAAAAAGAAAAGGGACCATTCAAGCCCAGGAGAGGGGTGTCTTGAATGGTCCCTCGCCAGTCCCACGACCGTCACAATCCCAGACATACCTCTATTCTGGCGAACCAAGTGTCGAGATTAAGTTAAGTTCGATCCCGTGGTTTGAGCATAGGTCCTTTCCAGGTAGACGACCGTTACACTTATGCGACGGCACTTCATCTTTCGTGATTCGTCCCTCATAGACGAGCAGCCTCGAAGGATTTCTCGGTTCGAAGCAAAGCGCCGCCTCGGCCCGAACTTATTCGCGCCGTGCCGCATCCGCCGCATTCTGGTACGGCCGTTGCGCATTCGGATCGCGACACGTTGTCGTGCCGTCCGTGTGCGGAAATGAGGCCCTATTTCTTACCGCTGACCGACGCAACGACAATCCCAAACCGCAGTCCATTCACCCCCGAGGTCGCTGTAAAGGCTCGACGCTCGGTCCGCCAACCACGTCCGCTGCGAAGACGTCAGAAGGTCGTGCAGCTGAACGAAGAGGTTGGCCCAAATCGCACGCAGCTTGGCGACCGCGCCGTCGAGCTCGCCTTGCTTGCGAGCAATGGCTTGCTTGTCCACGTTGTCCGCCGCCCACAGGGTCGCGATGTACTTCCGGCAAGCCGTGACTTGTTCCCGGAGTGGCGCACTCCGCATACGCGCGACGTTGGTCAAATCAGTCATTCTCTTCTTCTGCTCGCTGGTTACGCCCGGGATACTCAGCAGCATTTTCTTGACGTCATTGTGGGCTTGCGCCCGGCTCGGAGGAGGCCACGCGACTGCCATTGCCGCAGCTAGAAGTAATGCCGGTGCTGTAACGCCGAATGCTTTTGTCATGGTTGTTGCGCTCTCTGGCGCCTAGTTGCAGGCAAGAAGCCGGCCGATAACTTGACGCATGCAGACGACCATTATGCCGTTGCACTCACGTCCTTTGTACGAGACAGTTGTCTCATCAAGATGCCTGTCCCTAACACAACGCGATTCAACCGACCCGCTTGCGACACCTGTCTCGCATGACAGACACGAAGGATTCCGCGATGAGACACGTCCTCTTCCTTGCTCTTGCTTTTGCCCTCGCTTCGTCGTTCGCAGGCCGAGGCGCCCAAGCCAAAGACGTCACGCTTCTCAACGTCTCCTACGATCCCACCCGTGAGCTTTATCAAGCGTTCAACCCGGCTTTCGCCAAATACTGGAAAGGCAAGACAGGAGATGACGTGAAGGTGAACCAGTCGCACGGCGGTTCGGGCAAGCAAGCACGCGCCGTCATCGAAGGACTGGATGCCGACATCGTCACGCTCGCCCTCGCCTACGACATCGACGCCATCGCCCAGCAAAGCGGTCGTCTACCCAAGGATTGGCAAGAGCAGCTGGCGAGCAACTCGGCGCCCTACACCTCAACCATCGTCTTCGTCGTCCGCAAGGGCAATCCCAAAGGAATCAACGACTGGGATGATCTGATTCGCCCGGATGTCAAAGTGATCACGCCCAACCCGAAAACCTCGGGAGGTGCGCGCTGGAACTACCTTGCTGCCTGGGCCTACGCGCAGGACAAGTTCGGAAAGGACGACGCGGGGGTTCGCGACTTCGTCGCACGGCTTTATCGAAACGTGGTGGTGCTCGATTCAGGTGCCCGGGGCTCGACGACGACCTTTGCCCAGCGGGGGCTTGGCGACGTGCTCGTCGACTGGGAAAGCGAAGCGTTCTTGCTGATCGCCCAACTTGGAGCGGACAAGTTTCAGATTGTTTCGCCCTCGCTCAGCATCTTAGCGGAACCGCCGGTAGCGGTCGTGGAGAAGAACGCCATCAAGCACGGCTCCGCGGCCGCAGCGCGCGCCTACCTCGACTACCTGTACACGGACGACGGACAGGAAATCATCGCGAAGGCGCATTACCGGCCACGCAATCAGAAAATCGCCGCCAAGTTCGCCGCCAGCTTCCCCAAGCTGCGCCTGGTGACCATCGACGCGCAATTCGGTGGCTGGCAGAAAGCACAAAGAGCGCATTTCGCGGATGGCGGCACCTTCGACCAGATTTACGGAAAGTAATTCTGCCCCGCCGGGCTCGAAAGTTTGTCTAGCCCAAGCAACATGTGTCTGCTATACAAGACTTAACGTCAGCAGCCTATTTCACGAAAGGAAAGATCATGGGCACGTTCAAAGACAACTCCCTGTCCATTGGCCGAACGCCACTTGTCCAACTCAACCGGGTGGCGCCCGCCGGCAGCAAGGTTTTCGCCAAGATCGAAGGACGCAACCCTGCGTACTCCGTCAAATGCCGCTTGGGCGCGGCCTTGATCTGGGACGCCGAAAAGAAGGGGCTGCTCAAACCGGGCGTGGAGATCGTCGAGCCCACCTCGGGCAATACGGGCATCGCCCTCGCCTTCGTGGCCGCTGCGCGCGGCTACAAGCTGACGCTCGTCATGCCCGAGACCATGAGCATCGAGCGACGCAAGGTTCTCAAGACTTTCGGCGCGACCATCGTGCTCACCGAAGGGCCGAAGGGCATGAACGGCGCGATCAAGAAGGCGACCGAGATTCGCGACTCGGATCCCGCGCGCTACTTCATGCCGCAGCAATTCGAGAACCCGGCCAATCCGGCCATCCACGAGGCGACCACCGGTCCGGAGATCTGGGACGACACCGACGGCAAAGTGGATGTCTTGGTGTCGGGAGTGGGCACCGGCGGCACCATCACCGGCGTCTCACGCTACATCAAGAAGACCAAAGGCAAGAGCCTGGTCAGCGTCGCCGTCGAGCCCGTGGAGAGCCCGGTCATCACCCAGCTTCTCGCCAAGCAAGAGCTGAAGCCGGGGCCACACAAAATCCAGGGTATTGGTGCTGGGTTCATCCCCAAGGTCCTCGACGTTTCGGTGATCGACCGCGTCGAGCAGGTCAATTCGACCGACTCCATCGAGTTTGCACGTCGGCTGGCAGCTGAGGAAGGCATTCTCTCCGGCATAAGCGGGGGCGCAGCGGCCTTGGTTGCAACTCGGCTGGCGGCCTTGCCTGAGTTTGCCGGCAAAACCATCGTGGTCGTGCTCCCCGACTCGGGCGAACGCTATTTGAGCGGTCCGCTGTTCGAAGGAACGTTGAACGGCGTGGCCGACGCGAAAGCCGGCGACACCATTTAGTGGCCGAGCAGCCGCTGGGGCCTGACCCGGGCCCCAGCGCCTCCATCCCGCAAGAGACGCCGCGTCTGCAATAAGAGACAAGGAAGCAAGAACCTCCATGGCTAAATCTTTCCGCAGTTGGAATCCGGGTCCGCTACCGGGCTTCCGGCCCACTCTCGGATTCACGATCTTCTACCTCGGCCTCATGGTCCTGCTTCCTCTCGCGGCGCTGGTGATCAAGGCCACGCACCTGTCTGCGGCGCAATTCTGGGCCACCGTTTCGTCATCGCGCGCGCTTGCGGCCTACAAGCTCAGCTTCGGCGGTGCGTTTCTGGCGGCCGGTATCAACGCCGTGGCCGGGCTGGTCCTGTCTTGGGTTCTGGTGCGCTACCGATTTCTTGGCCACGCCATCGTCGACGCCATCATCGATCTACCGCTGGCGCTGCCCACGGCAGTAGCCGGCATCGCGCTCACCACCATCTACGCCCCGAACGGCGTCGTGGGCGCTTTCCTCGATCGACACGGCATTCATCTCGCGTTCAACCAGGCGGGCGTCATCTTGGCCATGGTCTTCGTCGGGTTGCCCTTCGCCGTGCGTTCGGTCCAGCCGGTCTTGCAGGAGATCGACCCGAAGATCGAGGAGGCGGCGGCCGTCCTTGGCGCTTCTCGGCTGCGCACCTTTCTGAAAGTCGTATTACCGATACTCATGCCGTCGGTCATTACCGGCTCGACCCTGGCATTCGCCCGCGCCGTCGGCGAATACGGGTCGATCGTCTTCATTTCGGGCAACCTGCCGGGGCAGACGGAGATCGTGCCCTTGCTCATCGTCAGCAAGCTCGAACAGTTCCAATACCCGGAGGCCACGGCCTTGGCCTTGGTCATGCTGGTCGGCTCGCTCGCGACCTTGCTCGCCGCCAATTATCTACAAACCCGCAGCCGCAGGTGGGCGCATGGCGCTTGATACCACCGTGCCCATTTTCTCCACGCGCGCGAGCGTCCGCTCGGAGTCGCTCGGGGTGCGCGTCGCGCTGCTGCTGCTCTCGCTCGGCTTTCTGACCTTCGTCGTGATCCTGCCGCTGATTGCGGTCTTCGCGCAGGCGCTGGACAAAGGCGTAGGCGCCTACCTCGCCGCGCTGACTCAGCCCGAGACCGCCGCGGCCATCAAGCTCACCCTCATCACCGCGGCGATTGCGGTCCCGCTGAACACCGTGTTTGGAGTGGCGGCAGCCTGGGCCATCGCGAAGTTCCGCTTTCCGGGGCGGAACATTCTGCTCACGCTGATTGATTTACCCTTCACCGTTTCGCCCGTCATCTCGGGCTTGGTCTTCGTTCTGCTGTTTGGCAGCCGCGGCTTTTTCGGCGCCTGGCTGGAAGCGCACGACATCAAGATCGTCTTCGCCACGCCAGGCATCGTGCTCGCGACGATTTTCGTGACCTTCCCCTTCGTGGCGCGCGAGATTCTTCCCGCGCTGCATGAGGCGGGCAATGCCGCCGAAGAAGCCGGTCTCACCCTGGGCGCGGGCGGTTGGCGCATCCTCTTCCGCATTACCTTACCGCGTATCAAGTGGGCGCTGATCTACGGCGTGATTCTCTGTAATGCGCGCGCCATGGGCGAATTCGGCGCGGTCTCCGTCGTGTCGGGCCACATCCGCGGGCTCACCAACACCATTCCCTTGCAAGTCGAGATTCTCTACAACGAGTACGACTTCGTTGGCGCCTTCGCCGTGGCGTCGTTGCTCACGCTGCTGGCGCTCGCGACCCTCGTCGTCAAGAAAATCGTCGAGCGCCGGGAAAGCAAAGCCGCCTAACCATGCTCAACGTTCAAGTCGAAAATCTCACCAAGCGCTTCGCGAGCGTCGGCGCGCCCGCGGTTCACGCCGCCAACTTCGAAGCACCCGCTGGCGGAATCACCACGTTGCTCGGTCCATCCGGCTCGGGCAAGACCACCGTCCTGCGCATCATCGCCGGGCTCGAGCGCGCCGACCAAGGTCGCGTGCTGGTGGGCGGAAGCGACATCATGAACGTTCCGGTGCGCGAGCGCGACTTCGGCTTCGTCTTTCAAAGCTTCGCGCTCTTCGACCACATGTCCGTACGCGAGAACGTCGCTTTCGGGCTGCGCGTGCGAAAGACGCCCGAAGCGGACATTCAGAAGCGCGTGGACGAGCTTTTGGAGCTTGTCCAGCTAGATGGACACGGCGACAAGTTTCCGCTCCAGCTTTCCGGCGGGCAGCGCCAGCGCGTAGGCTTCGCGCGCGCTCTCGCTCCGCATCCCAAGCTCCTGCTCCTCGACGAGCCGTTCGGCGCTCTCGACGCGCGTGTGCGCGCCGAGCTGCGAGAATGGCTGCGCCACCTGCACGAGATCACCCATCTGACGACCATCATGGTCACGCACGATCAAGAAGAGGCGCTCGATCTGTCCGACCGCTTGGTCGTTATGGACCAGGGCAAGATTCACCAAGCCGGCACCCCGGCCGAGATCTACGAACGACCGGCCAGCTCGTTCGTGGCCTCGTTCGTGGGCTCGGCCAACATTCTCCAGGGCCACGTTCACAACGGGCGCGCGCGCTTCGGCGCCGATTCTCTCACCATGCCGTCGACGGCGTCGGACGGATCGCAGGTGCAGGCGGTGGTCCGGCCGCACGATATCCGCCTCGAGCGCGCCACGGTCGATGCGAACCCATCGCACCGGCCGAGCGGACGCATTCAGCGCATCGCCGACCTTGGCACGCACATCAAGCTCGACCTCAACCTCGTCACGAATGAAATCGTCACCGTCCACATCTCACGCAAGGAATTCGAAGCACTCGGCCTGCGCAAGGGCGAATCCGTTCTAGTCGACCTCGACAGCGCCCGCGTCTTCGTCGAAGACTACGCGATTTGAGGCGCACGGAGGTCAGGGGTGAGCGGTCGATCGGCGCTGCCGGCGTCGAGTCGGCAACGAATCTGAGCGCTTGGGTTGGCCCTTGTCAGCCGCCATCGCGATAGCGTCGACCTTGTTGCGAAAAGCGTAGCGAACGAGATCTGCCGTGCAATGAGCGGACAGTTTTTCGTTGATGTGAGCGCGGTGCGTTTCCACCGTCTTCGCGCTGATGCACAGCTCTCGAGCGACCGCTTTCGTCGAGAAGCCCCTGACCACCAGATTGAACACGACCCGCTCCCGCGTCGACAGCTGCTCCAGTGGATCGCCGACGTTCGGTAACTCTTCCGTGACAATCCGAAGCTGAGAGTGCGTCTTGCGCATGGATGAACCGATGTAGCGACGCCCGAGCTCCAAGACGCCGATGGCAGCCCGAAGCGTATCCACCGATTCGTCCTTGGTGAGACATCCATCGATCCCCGCCAGCCACGCCGCCTGCAAAAGGCGACGGTCCCGGCATCCGGTCAGCACGAGAATTTTGCATTCGGCGTGCAGCCTCCGGATTTCTCGCGCGGCCGTAACCCCGTCCACACCCGGAAGCACCAACTCCATCATGACCAAGTCGGGCCGCAGACGAGAAACGAGGCCGTACGCCTCGCGCGCGCTTGCAGCCTGTCCGACGATCTCGACATTGTCGCTTGCGCCGAGCAACGCACGAAGCCCTTCTCGAAACAGTCGCTGCTCGTCCACCAACAGCACACGCATGCTACCTCCACGAGAGGAAACCGGCAGGTTGCTCCCGTGGTCATTCTCTGTCAACGAATCAGTCGCCAAGCAAATGGGCAAGCAGCATCAGGAGCCGCTGCATGTTGACGGGTTTGCTCAAGACGGCGCTCGCCCCATGCTCGATCGCACGCTTGGCCAAGAAGTCCGAGTGGCGGCCCGTCGTCAAGATGACTTTCGGCATCTTGGCCATTCCACCGAGCTCACGAAGAAGGTCCATTCCCGGCAAGTCCGGCAATCCCATTTCGGAAATGACGACGTCCACCAGACCTGACCGAGCGAGTGAGAGTCCCTCCCGCCCCTTGGT
>CAZTTW010000163.1:0-1311 GCA_964616265.1 uncultured Myxococcales bacterium
AGCGGCGTGTAGTTGCACTGGTAGGCGAAGCGCTTTCGGCCATCGTCCCGTCGAATGAAAGCTTCTTGGCTCGCCTGGATCAGGCTCTGCAGTTCCTGCAAGAGTGGCTCGGACTCGTGCGGGGATGGCTTCGAGGAGGACACCTCAACCGTCTCTGCGCCGCGCTTGGCCCGGGCACCCGTTGGCACCACGCTAGCTAGGACTGCCTTGCCCGCATAGGCAGCGGCACCCAAGGCGCCAGCGAAGACCAGATCGAGGTTGGACGGCGTAAACGCATGTCCGAGCAAATCCTCTAGCACCTTGCGCATGCCCGGGTTGTTGGAAACACCGCCGGTGAAGACCAACTCCTTCTCGATGCCGATACGGCCAAGCAGATTCTGTACGCGACGGGCCGCCGAGATGTGCACGCCGGCTGCGATGTCGGCCAGCGACTTGCTGTCGCGCGGCCCATCCGCAAGCCCCTCGGCCTTGGCACGCAAGGTGATGATTTCTGTCTCCGCAAAGACCACGCACTGACTACTGACCGTATTGGGCTTGCTCGAGGCAAAGACCAGCTTGCCGAATTCCTCCAGCTCAACGCCGAGAGTCTGTGCCGACTTCTCGAGAAAACGCCCGGTGCCCGCCGCGCACTTGTCGTTCATGACGAATTCCAGCACCTTCCCTGATGTGGGCTCGACCTTGATGGCCTTCGAGTCTTGGCCACCGATGTCGATGATGGTGAGTGTTCCAGGAACCGCGACGTGTGCGCCCATGGCATGGCACTTGATCTCGGTGATGACTTCGAAAGGAATGTCCTTGAAGTCGAGGGCGATGCGACCATAGCCCGTGCCGACCAGCCGCCCCACGTGCTTCCGTTCGAGGCCGGCCGCTTGGAGCAGCTCGGACAACAGCTCGTCCGCGGTCTCTTGGGTGTAAAGGCCGGTTGGCACAATGGCGGTGTGGATTTCTCCGCCGACGAGCAACACGCCCTTGGACGAGCGTGAGCCGATATCGAGGCCGACGACCGGTATATCGAGCGGCTTTGAAAATGGAGACTGTCCGAGTACGTCTGATGCCTTCATACTGTTCCTGTCATGCAACTTGGGCAGGGACTTCTTCAACCGCCGCCGGTGGCTCGTTGCTCTTGATGTCACTTTCCGAATAGGGCTTCCACTCGGAGCGATTGGCGGACGTGGCGACGTTGCCATGATTGGCGACATTGCCGAGACCGGTCTGTTCGTAGCGTCCTGCAAAAATAGCGGCACCCAAGGCGCCAGCGAAGATGAGGTCGAGCGGCGGCTTGGCGAAGCTATGGCCAAGCAAGTCTTCAAG
>CAZTTW010000163.1:1411-8221 GCA_964616265.1 uncultured Myxococcales bacterium
AGAAAGCGGCCCGTCCCCGCCGCGCACTTGTCGTTCATGACGAACTCGACGACCTTGCCGCTCTCCGGATCGATCTTGATGGCCTTCGAGTCCTGACCGCCGATATCGATGATGGTGCGGGTCTTGGGCAGAACGGCGTGAGCGCCCATCGCGTGGCAGGTGATTTCCGTGACCACCTGGTAAGGCACGTCGGGAAACGCCAAGGTGATGCGTCCGTAGCCGGTGCCGACGATGTAAGCGAGCGAGCTTCGCAGCGCATTGGCCTTGCGCAGGAGCTTGGTAATGAGCTCCTCCGCGGTCTTCTGCATGGAAACCCCGGTGGGAATCAAGGCGGTCTCGACGACGTTGCCGTGCACGAAGACGCCCTTCGATGCGCGCGAGCCGATGTCCAAGCCAATGACCGAGCGATCTGAGCCATGCTTCCAAGAATTGCCGGAGAGAATTGTTCTGATGTCCACGGGCTACCTTTCGACAGTGCAATTGAGAGGGGTTAGCGCAACATCTCCATGAACGTGCGAACGCGCATGATCTGCTCCTCGGAAGGGCGCTCTTTGTGCACGTTGGTTTCGAGGCCAATGAAGGGAACTCCCAGCTTCTTGAAGTGCGTGCGCTCCATTTGCTGAACGATCGAGGCGTAGGGACACCCAGTCGTTGCCGTGGAGATCACGCCCTTCGACGCTGTCTCGCTGACCAAGCTCTCGATCCGATGCCGGCGAAACGTCGCTGACGCGCCCGCGCCTTCCCCCAATTCGCCTCGCGACTGGGCATCGAGCAGATAGTGAGCGAGCGATTCCAGAGGAGGCACGTCTTCCCTATAGTCGACGGTTCCGACGAGAATCCATCCGAGGATGGCGCCCTTGGATTCCTCGATAACCTGCAAGATGCTCGGACTTACCGCTCCGCCAGCCAAGACCAACGGAACGAAGCGCTCTTTGGTCGGTGAAAGTGAGGCAACCTCCAACTCGGCGATGAGCAAATCGAGAACGCGCAGGTACTCCTGCGGATTGCCGTAGCAGTGCGAGCTTCCGTTGAGAAGCTGAGACGTTGGCACTGAGGTCAAGTAAAGCGGCGCCCTCTTGCGCAGGTCGAGGAGCTTTCGTAGCCTGCCGAGCAGGCGATTCTTCTTGTGTAGCTCCTCGGCCAAACGGTCTTGGTCGACGGGCTTGCCCGTCAGCCATTGAGCGATGCGCTCGAATTCTTCCGACAGAATGCGAAGCACTTCTGGGCGTTTGTCCTCGGCACGAAAGGCGTGAACGCCTTCGATGGTCATGACGTCGTAGCCTTTACGCCGCAACATCTCCAGCACCATGCCGATGGGCTCGCAGCCGCCACCAAAGTGCAGAATCCGACGAATCGTCTTTGCGGTTCGCAAGTGCAGGCGGCCAGCTACCACTTTGACCATCGAGCAAAACTCCGATGGTATCTGCAGCTCACTCTCGCCGACCGCCTCCGCCTCACGACTCCGTTCGCGCCACAACTCGGCCATGGCGATGGGAACCGTGTCGCAGGCGTAGATGAGGGGCGCTTCCCAGGTCGACCCGCCCCATACAGCTTGCAGTCCCGCCTCGGCTCTTCGCTCGATCTGATCGAATGAAAACGATGCAACCAGCGTCCGAAGTGCCTTGAGTCCGGTCGTCGGTTGCGGCGCCGTCGCTGCTGCCGGAAGTGTCTCGCGTGGCGTCGTAACGAGGCTGCTCATGACCGTCTAGAGATGCACGCCCCGTGCCGCCGCATTTACATATTTAGGAGGTTCAATTCCTTAAATCGAGGCGCCCATTTTGCTGGTGGGTGCTGCCTAGGCAACAGCAGGTGAACACCTGCTGCTAGCTGAACATCTCGATGAAAGCGCGTATGCGCGTCAGCAACTGTCCCGTGGGCGGACCGACCTGGAACGAGCCTTCGAGCGCGATGCTGGGCACCCCTCTTTTCTGGAAGAAGTCGCGCTGGATTTCTTTGTGGATGCCTACGTAGCTGTAGAAAGGCCCAGGATGTCCCGCTGAAGATACTGCTCAATCAACGCCACTCGCTCGGGGTCGTCGTGCGCGTTCGGCCGATTCAGCGCCTCGACGCGATAGATGTCGAAGCCCTCGTCTTTCAGCAGCTCCCAGGCGATATTCAGTGGCTCGCACATCGCATTGTACGTTGCTAGCCGCTTCACCGTGCGACCGAGGCGGAGATAGAATTCACCAAGAACGCCACCCACCATCGAGCACGATTCTTTGGGCAGGTGAAAATAGTCCTCCGCTGCCGTCAGAGCCTCGGCTGAGCCCAGCCGCCCCATTTCGTTGATGGAGATCGGGAGAGTTCCACAGGCGTAGAAAAACGGCGACCAAACGCCACCGCTCATCCAGGCTGCCGGCGTCCCAGCCTGCCAGGCTGCCTCGCAGTTGGGGATGTAGCCCGTGACCAAGTCAAACAGCGTCTGGACCGCTTTCGAATAGTGATGGTCGCGTCGAGTCTGCTCGATGTACGCCAGTTGACTCTCGAGCGCATCCGAGGTTCGCAGGAGGCTTGGATCGTGATGGGTCCGCGCGCGGATCAGTCGGGTTCTCCCATTCTGTAACTACTCCGAGGCTGTCAGCACGGACAGCTTGGTGATGCCTGCTCGATCGACGGCGCTCATGGTCCTGGCCACCAGGCCGTAGTTGACGTCGCGATCGGCGTTGAGATGCACAATCAACTCGGGATAGGTAGCCTTCAGGCCACGCAACTCCGGCTCGACCGCGAGCAAGTCGATCTCCCGTTTGTCGATGTACACCTTGCCGCCGGCCGCGATACTGAGATTGATGGAACGCTTGGGCTCTTGATTGGTCGCGGAGGTTTTCGCGGTTTGGGGCAGATTGACACGAATGGTATTGGCCAAAAGAGGCGCGGTGACGAGAAAGACCACGAGCAGAACCAACATGACGTCCACGAGCGGCGTCACGTTGATTTCGCTCATCACCTCCTCGCTCTCGCCTTGAGCTGCGAAGGCCATTAGACCGTTGCCTCGCGGCGGTCGAACGAGCCGGTGCGTTCAACGTGGAGCTTCGTCTGGCGCGGCTCCTTGGCCACCGCGCCAAGGAGGCTCGAACCGAATTGCTCGAGATCCGAGACCTGAACCTTGAGGCCGCGCACGAAATAGTTGTAGGCCAGCACGGCTGGCACCGCGACGGCGATGCCAATGCCGGTTGCGACCAACGCCTCACCTATGGGCTTGGCCACGACTTCCAGACTTGCCGAGCCCGACGTTCCAATGGCTCGCAGAGCGTGGATGATGCCGAATACGGTACCGAAGAGGCCAACGAACGGCGACGTGCTACCGATACTGGCGAGCACGGCTAAGCCCGATTCGGAGGCACGGCGCTCTTGAACGATTTGGGCTTGGAGCGCCCTCTCGATGGATTCCCGCGGGCTCTCGTCTCCTTCCGACTCGGCCTCGGTCACCGCCGACAAGCCGGCTTGCGACAGGCGCCAGAGCGGCCCTTTGTGGTCTTTCAGCTTCCGCAGTGTCGACAACTTGGTTGCGGATCCGAGAGCGCTAGCAAAACGCCGGTTCTGCGCTTTCGCAACCCAGCGCTGGCGAGCTTTGACGAGGACCAATGCCCACGTGAGCACCGAGGCAAAGAGCAAGAGACCGAAGGTCCCTTGGACAATGAGCTTGCTTACCGAATCAGACATGGCGACTTTGTTTCCTCACTGCAAGTGGAAGACAATAGGAACGTTGACCCAACCCGCGGCCGCTTCGCCGCCCTGCCGAGCCGGCACGAAGGTCCAACCGTGAACCGCCTCGACCGCAGCTTGGTCGAGAACGTCGCGGCCGCTGGAGTTGACTACTGAAATAGTCGTCGGCCGTCCGTCGGACGACACGCGTACCCGCAGCAGAACTTGGCCTTCCCAGCCTCGACGGAGCGCAATTTCGGGATAGGCCGGTCGCGGATTCTTGAGATAGTTGGCTCCTTCGTGAGCAGCCACGGGCGGAGGCGACGCAGCCTTGACGACCGGCACGGGGGGCGCCGCGATGGCACCCGTGCCCTTGCCGCTTGCCATGGCCAGCGAGGGCTCGTCGCCCACGGGCAGAGCGGGTAGCTCGGTCGTCGGCGCCGGCGCCTGCTGGGGAACAAGCGGCTCCAGCTTGGCCACAGTGCGCGGCTCAGGCTTGTGGATTTCGGCCTTGCGCGCCACCGGTGTCGGCTTCTCCGGCTGGATGGCGGCGGGTTGCACCGCTGGTGGTGGGGCCGGAGGCGGCGCGATCATCTCGATGACAACCTGTTGCTCGCGTGCCGTCGGCGTGGACGCCGACGCATGCGCAAACCGATAGGCGAGCACTCCGTGGAGAGCGACCGAGAACAGCACGAGTGCTACTACCTCGCTGCGATTTAGCCGAGGCGCCGATGGCGTCCAAGCTACCGCCGCGCCGGCACCAGTTACGGCGACGTCATCGAACGCGTCCGGTAGGCTCACAACTTGTTGCTTGATTGCTCCGAGCTGCATGGTGTCCTCGAAGCCGAGATAGAGCAGAAGTCGTGCCACGCACGAGAGCCAGAATTGGCGACGATTTCTGACTTGATAAGAACGCCCGCTGTGGCTACAGCAACAGTCGAGCAGCAAACCCTACCGATAAAGAGCCAACCCGAGCGCCGCGGCGCCCAAAATCAGGAAGGCTGGATTGAGCCGAGTAGCCGTCAGGATGACGAACGCCGCCCCAGCGAACGCAAGCTTGTCCCAACCGTGGGCAAGGGCCCGAGCCCAACCATTTCCAGGGACGCCAAAGACCGAGCGTCCCATGTCGTAGGCGGTCCAAAGCAACAGCCCAACCACGACAGGTCGAACCACCACCAGCATCCCGGCAACCGTCTTGCTATCCTTCACACCGAAGAAGAGCACGATCATAACCAGCATCAGCACCGTGGTTGGAACCACCGTGCCGGCGGCGGCGGCGACCGCCCCTGAAAAGCCGGCGACTTTATAGCCGACGTATGCCGACACTTGCGGTGCAATAGGACCGGGCAGCGCATTGCCCACGGCGACCGCGTCGGCAAATTCCCCGGCGTTCGTCCATCCGGCAGCCACCACTTCCCGTTGCATGAGCGCCAAGGAGGCCGGACCGCCGCCCCACGAGAAAAAAGCGACCCGCGTGAACACCACGAAGAGATCGAGCAACAGTCTCATGGTCAAGGAATACAGCAATTTCCCGCCGCGCACGAGGCGCGGCGGGGCGATCTTTCGAGAAATCTAAGCTCGGGTCGAAGCTAAGCTACGGGATGGAGGGTCTGCAGCGACTCAGCACCGTAGAGCGGAAGCAGACGCTCCCGTTCCAACTCGGCGATGGCCTGTTGCAGAGGCCGCGGATCGATCCAGCTGCGCACGTCGAAGTCCTGCGGAATGAACTTCCATTCCGCCAGGAAATGCGTGAAGTCGGCCAGGGCCTCTACCGACGACTCGGCAAGATCCGTGCGCAGATGGCGATGAACATCTTTGCCGTAGGCGCGCACGACTGCCGATTCCGACGAGTGCGTTTCCTTCGCGACATAGCGGATCGCCTCGTCGCGATGCGCTTCGGCCCATTGTCCTGCTAAGAGAACCCGTTTCAAGACCCGCACCGCAATTGACGGCTCGCGGTCGAGCAGCGACTGATCCACCGTGAGCGTACGCGGCGATCCGTTGTTCACGCGCACCTTCGGATCTGGATGGCCGCCTACGTCGTAAACGATGCGCGCACCGATGGCATCAGCCAGCTCGAGACCGCGTGAGCCCTTGTGAAAGATGACGTCCACATCACCGCGCGCCAGGGCTTGCGCCTCGCGCCCACTCGCCAGAGCTTCGTCGAAGCCTTCACGGCCCAAGGTGTTTGCCTCGGGACGCGGCAGCTCGACAAATTGCACGTCCTTTTCTGAAAGCCCCTGCGTTTTCAGCGCGGCGACGTAAGCGCGAATCGTCGTGGCCTTCCAGAAATCGACAAGGTCGTTTGGTCGCGTTGCCACGCCCAGCCGCTTGCCCTTCAGATCGGCGACGCCGTGAATGTCCGAATCCCGACGGGTGAGGATAACCTGAGACTCGTCGGTCCACGTCAGTCCAATGACTCGGGTGGCCCTTCGATTGGAGCGTGCCCAGATGGCCGGGATGTTTCCGCCCTGACGGAAAGAATTGGACAGCCAGTGATCGAAATGGGAATTGCGAAGCTTTGCGTCGGTTTCGTCCTGAAGTGTTCGCACGTCGATGCGGTCGAGTCGGAACTCTTCCTCGATCCAACCACGCTGGGCTGCAATACCAAGCGGGGTGGGAACCGGGCAACGGGTGTACCAGAGTGTCTTCGTTGAAGTTGGCAGTGTGCTCATCGCAAGCTCCTTACAAGCCTGAATTGTTTTGTGTTGGATGGCGTGCGGCGCGCCCCCTTCGTCGGTGCGCATGCCGTACAGTCCGCACGACGTTGCATCAGCACGCGCACCGACCTCCCCCTCCGTTGCCGCAAATGAGAAATAGGTCGAAATGTTGGCTCACCCTTTCCACTGCCTGCCACTCCCGACGCGTGTGTTGAGGTAGTTCGTCGTCTGAGAAAAGGATCGAACACAGGAGCTGTCAGATGTCGCGAAGAGGGTGAGCCATACTGGCCTCTACTGCAACGTCAGTGCCATTCGAAACGGTCGCAAAACAGACCTTCCAAGGGGAGAGCTGCTTCTACGGCAACAGATTGCCAGCAGGGCTGGCGGTCCGGCAGCACCCGGCCGAGCAAAACGGTCTGCGCTGGCTTTGCCGAATCCGCCGCACTCAAAAAGGGAACACACCGGATCTCACTGCTGCTATGAAGAGGTGTTGGTCCTCCTAACGTGA
>CAZTTW010000164.1:0-1222 GCA_964616265.1 uncultured Myxococcales bacterium
AAACAGCCCCGGCTTATCGCTCGCTATCACGTTCAGGTTCCAGACTTCGGAACGAGCGAGCGACACGGCTACGCCTTTTCCCTTCGCTTCGGCGTCGAGATGCAGGTGCTGCCGCATTTCCTCCGCGCTGTGGATGCGCAGATAGCGGGGTGGGAGGCCTTCGAGGAACGCCCGCAGCTCCGGCGAGCCCTGCATTTCGGGCGAAGCTTTGATTTCGTGTGAACCAATGCGGGCGGTGAGTTCGCGGGTCAGCTCGGCGTTGACCAGCATGTAGAGCTTCCAGAGCAGCTGGCGGCGCCAGGGAGTGAGCGCGCCTGGATTCACCGCGCTGATATCGGCCCACGTGAGCAGAGTCAGCAGGCGGAGGCGCTCGACCGTTCCGACCTTTTCGGCGACCGACCGGATGACTTCGGGATCGGAAAGGTCGCGGCCGCTCATCGCGGAGGAGAGTTCGAGATGGGCGGCGATCAGAAATTCGACGATACTCCAGGCGCGCTCGCTGATGCCGGCGCGAAGCAGCGCCGGCCGCGCGATGCGGACGGACACCGGAACATGTGGCTCATCGGGAGTGCCTTTGCCGACGTCATGGAAAAGAAGCGCCACGGGAAGGAGGTCGAAATCCTGGGTTTCGACGGCGAGATCCGCGAACGAATCGTGCTTTTTCTGGCGCAGATTCAGCGCGTTGGTGATGGCGACGAGCGTGTGCTCATCGACCGTGTAGCGATGGTAGAAGTCGCGGATGACAAGCGCCTCCATATCGCGCAGTTCCGGGAAAATACCTTCGAGGGCCTGGCACTCGTGGAGCATGCGCAGGGCGGCGGCCGCGTGCGGGAGCAACATTGCGCGGCGGATGGGGGCCAGCAGATTCGATTGCTTTTTCGCCCACTCTTCGAAATGGCCAATGGCGCGTTCCAGACGGTCCTGGGTGTCGCCCGCCAGCGGCAGACCGTGCATCGCGACGAACTCGAACAGGCGCATCACGATGCCGGGGTCGTTTTCGACAGCGTTCGCGGAACGGAACAGGATCCCACCCCGCACGACGGAAAAATCGGTATTGGAGAGGCGCGAGATCTTGTCGCGGAACTGAGACAGCAGTGAACTGCCTTTCGCTTCGAAGCGATCGATGCGCCGATTCGCCAGCCGCGAGACTCTTGCCGTACCCGACCCGCTAGCAGTGGCGGGCAGAGTGATGGTCTGGTCTGGCCCCGCATTTACGACCGGC
>CAZTTW010000164.1:1322-8203 GCA_964616265.1 uncultured Myxococcales bacterium
CGTCATCGGTGGACGAGAGCGCGCTGTCGCTGGCCGTGAGGCGGAGCGTGTAGCTTCCCGCAGCCGAGAAAGTGGCGGTCGTCGAAAGCGCGCTCGCATTGGCGAAGGTGACGGTGCCGGTGCCGCTGACCTTGGACCAGGTGGTGGTCACCTTGGCGGGCGGATTGGGTAGCCCGTCGTCAGTAGCTGTACCCACAAGGCTAGCAGTGGCGGGCAGAGTGATGGTCTGGTCTGGCCCCGCATTTACGACCGGCGCCTTGTTCGTCGGCGCGGCGTTGACCGTGACAACGACGTCATCGGTGGACGAGAGCGCGCTGTCGCTGGCCGTGAGGCGGAGCGTGTAGCTGCCGGCGGCCGAGAAGGTAGCGGTCGTCGAAAGCGCGTTGACGTTGGCGAAGGTGACCGTGCCGGGGCCGCTCACCGAGGACCAGGTGGTAGTCACTTTGGCGGGCGGATTGGGCAGTCCGTCGTCGGTGGCGGTACCTGCCAAGTTGACGGCAGCGGGCAGCGTGATGGTCTGGTCCGGGCCCGCGTTCACCACCGGCGCTTTGTTCGTCGGCGCGGCGTTGACGGTGACAACCACGTCATCGGTCGACGAAAGGGCGCCGTCGCTCGCCGTGAGGCGGATCGTGTAGACACCCGCGGCTGAGAAGGTGCACGAGGTCGAGAGCGCGTTGTTGGGGTTGCAGCTGACGGCACCCGGTCCGCCGATCATCGACCACGCAATGGTCAGTGCGCCGGGCGGGTTGGGCAGGCCATCGTCGGTGGCGGTGCCCACGAGGCTCGCCGCTGCGGGCAGGGCAATGGTCTGGTCTGCACCTGCGTTCACCACCGGTGCTTGGTTGGTGGGCGACGCCGGATTGACGGTGACATTGATGTCATCGGTGGCGGTTAGGGCGCTGTCGCTGGCCGTCAGGCGAAGGACGTAGTTGCCCGCAACCGAGAACGTGGCCGTCGTGGCGGGTGCGCTCGGATTGGTGAAGGTGACGGTGCCAGGTCCACTGACCTTGGACCAGGTGATGGTCAAGACGCCGGGAGGATTGGGCAAACCGTCGTCGGTAGCCGTGCCCACCAGGCTCGCGGCCGCAGGCAAGGTGATGGTCTGATCGGGCCCCGCATTGACCGTCGGTGCTTGGTTGGCGGGCGTCGGATTCACGATGACGTTGATGTCGTCGCTCGTCGACAGCACGCTGTCGTTGGCGGTCAGCCGCAGGACGTACGTGCCCGCGGTTGAGAAGGTCGCCGTGGTCGAGGCAGCGCTGGCATTGGCGAAGGTGACGGTTCCTGGTCCGCTGACCACGGTCCACGCGATGGTCAGGGTACCGGGAGGATTGGGCAAACCGTCGTCGGTGACCGTTCCGACCAAGTTGGCGGCGGCGGGCAAGGCGATGGTCTGATCAGGCCCCGCGTTGACCGTGGGCGCGCTGTTGGAGACTCCGCCCGCGAAGGCCAGCACCTGAACATCGTCGACCAGGAAGCCAGCGTACGAATTGGCGACACTGTCGACGGTATCAAAGCCGACCCGCACGCGCAGCGTGGCCGTGGTCAGCCCTGCGAAGAGGGAGGTCAGATCTACCTCCAGCGACTGCCAGGCAGCCGTTCCGTCTTGAAGGACGACGCCGGTTCCGCTGTTGCTAGCGACGATGGAATAGCTGCCACCATTGATGGACACCTGGACCGTCGCCTTGTCGTACGTCGAGAGCTTCTCGGTGCCGAGGAAGTACTTGAGGTGCAACTTGACCGATGAGGTATCCGTGATGGAAACCAACGTCGACGTCGCGGTTCCGGCATCGGTCACACTGTTGGCATAGGTGCAGCTCGAATCGATACCGAAGTAGAGGCTGCTGGGCGTCGAGTGCCCGCTCTGGGTGGACGCGCAGCTCGTACTTACGTGCCACAGATTCGTCGATTCGGTGCCGAGCGAGAACGTCCCGATGCCGCTGTCGAACGTCTCGGTGTAGATGGGCTGCGGAACGCCCACCTGAAGGTGGACGGTCCGGGTGGTCGAGCCCACGCCATCGGTGAGGTTGGTGAATTGCAGGGTGGCATCGTAGCCGCCTTTGGCCAGGCTGGCGGCAGCGGCTTGGTCGATGGTAACCGTGACCTGCACGGAAGAACCGAGGGCAATCTGGCCCGAGGGATTGGTGAGGGTCAACCACGGTGCCGCCGCGACTAGGGACGCCTGGTAGTTCATCTGAGCGCTAGGGCCCTGGTTGGCAACGGTGTAGGTCATGCTGGCGGGTGCGAAGGGGCCGCCGACCGGACCTTCCGCGACCAGCGTTGTGGTCGGGCTGACGTTCATGCCGGTGAGGATGGGCGGGCAGGAAAGGCCGTGCGCCGAGAATCCGGAGCAGATCTCGTTGTAGTGTGGCGTGCCGTTGTTGATGTTGCCGTCGTCATCGTCGAGGGTGAGCATGTCGATGGCAATCTGCGCGTTGATGCCCGTCCCGGTGTGCACCAGGATGGAGCTGAGAGTCAACTTGTTGATGAAATCGACATAGGTGTCCGGGTGGGTGACCGCCAGGTTCTTACGGATGCTCCAGACGATGCCGGACATCAGCTGGCCGCAGTCGTGCGCTTCGCTGCCGCAGCTCGAACAAGACGTGGCGGAGTATTGGCACGTATTGTCCGCATTGCGCAGCGGGGTCGTGCACTGGTTGAGGAAGAAGCCTAGGCCAAGTCCGGCATTGCCAGCGTAAAGCACGGCGACGGAGTCCGCCATGCCCTCGCCGTATTCGCCCTGTCCGCTGCCGGCCGACTCGATGATGTGGTGGCCGTATTCGTGGTGCGTGACGCTGGCGAACGACGTGTTCGTGTAGGACGACGATCCCTGACACAGGTTGAGCGAGGTGCCGTCGTACCACGCGTTGCCTGGGCAATAGCCGCTGGTGAGATTCACGTTCACCGGGAAATTGGTCTGCGTCGCGATGACTGGATAGGTGGGCAGGTACTTGAGCAGGAAGGCCCGAATCTCGTTGGTGTTGCTGTAGCCGTTGACCTGCGACATGACCAGAACATCCGTGTCGGCGCTGTTGTGGAGGAAATTCAGGCTGCCGGGCGGGGTCACGGAGCTCACCAATTGTTCAAGCGCGCCCGCGGAGTTGAACACGTCGAAGTATTGACCGCCCATCAGCGAGGTGACGTTGAGCGAGCCGGTGGCGGCCGTGTTCAGCGTGTAGTTCCCGTTGGCGTCCGCAAACGCGGACTCGCCCGTCAGGCCATCGACCTCGGCGAACGGGAAGGGCAGGGCCACCTCGGGCGCGCACTCCATGGCCACGTCCCCCTGGGTGATATTACCCGTCACTTTGCCGGTCACGGTGGCGAACGCAATCTGGCTTTCCACATGGAGTACATCGCCAGTGGTTGCATCGGCCACGAACTGCCAGCTGCCGACCGGCGTGCCTTCCGCCGTGTATCGGATCGCCATGCGCGGCTCGGCGGCGCTTTCTTCCGTGCCCGCGAAAACGATGAGCTGGGGTCGCGAGACATTCTTGAGCGCGGTCGGGGCCGCGATGGCTTGGCTCGCGAAACCGGTCGTGGCTTTCACGGCTTGCAGCGACTTGTCCAGATCCGGCGTGCGCGGGCTGAGTCCGCTTGCCGTGGAAAAATGGGACAGATCGCGCACCGTGGAGGCTGCCCATACGACGGTGTTGGTGCGATCGTTGCGGACCAGGGTCTTGAGGCCTGCGCGAAAGACTGGGATACCGTCCCTATTCTGCGTGTGGCGATAGAGCCAGAATCTGGGCTGCCCGGTCTGCTCGTCGTACATGAGGCCGATGCCCTGGACCGCGCCGGCTGCCGCCGCACGCCCCGTCGCCACGTCTTTCGCGACGAGGTCGCTCGCTGAAATCCCCATCGCCGTGGCGTAGGCTTGTTTGAAGTTGTCCACCGCTGCGGCCGGCGAAGCGCCCGTCGCCAAGGCCGTTCCGTAAAGCCGCGCCACACCTCCCGCGCTGCCATCGGTGCGCGCCGACGGAAATTGCGCGCGGATCGCCGACGACCGCGGTGCCGGTGCGGATGCGCGTTCCTCGTCGGGCTTGGGGCTCGCCGCTTTGTCGGAACATCCTGCCAAGCCGAGCGAAATCGTCGCTACTAAACTGCCGACCGTTACACTCCTCTGGAATCGCTGTCTCATGGGTACCCTCCGTTAAGTCCTAGTTGAAGGCCAAATCAGCGGACGCTGGCGGCGGCCATGAATGCGAGCCCCAACAGCAACTCGTTTCTCGCGAGCTACCACCAACGCAGCTGCGGTGAGTTATAGTTTGACGCGAAGTGAAACTGCAACCCCAATTCGCACTCGGTTCGGTCAATCAGTCGATTCGCCCAACCCAATGTGATTGCAGTCTCAGGAATTCAAGGACGACAGACGAGATGTTCTTCGATTGGCAGTGAATCGTGACCAGTTTCACGCTGCCGAGTCTGACTGTGACCGACCAGTCTGTGGTAAGGGCTTCCGCACTTTCCAACTGGAACTAGCGCAAGCGTCGCCAGAAGAGTCCGCCGGCGATGCCGAGGGCCATGGCGAGGAGCACGATGGCCCAAAACCAGCGCGTGCGGGTCAGTGTCTCGCGCGGCTGGCTCTTGTTTAGGCTGAGGTTGAGCGTGGCTTTGGACAGAATTTGCGTCTGCATCTGCGCAGCGATGCCATCCTTCGGATCGTCGTCGAGCCGCTGGCGGTAGAGTCTGCCTGCTGCAGCCAGCGTGCTTGTCTGTAAGCAGTGCTTGAGGAATTCCTCGTGGCGAGCCGTAGTACTCCACTCGGCGAGAAGGCCGCTCCACATTTCCTCGCCGCGCTCGTCGAGCGGTTCGACTTTCGGCGCACTCTCCTCGCTCCACAGCGCGAACACCAGTCCGCAGCGAGGACACGACTCGGCCTCAGATTGTCGTTTCTTGCCGCATTTCGGGCAAAGGGTCGTGTCGCTCATGTTCAACGCCCTTTCGATGATAAGCGCAAAGGCCAAAGCCTTCCAGAAGGCCACCTGCGTCCAAGCGTTGGCGGCATCGTCCGCCGTTCCGGGGCTCGGGTGCGTGAACGCTGGCCTGCTGTTCTGAGAGCCGAACGCCAGACGGTTTGGCTCGCCGAGATGATGCAGGTCTGAGTGAGTGCGATTTCTGCCGATTTTCAGGGCACAACGCGCTTTGTTGCGCAGAAACTGGAGCTCGTACTGTTGGCACAATTGAGTCTTGACTTGACTGGCTCTGGCTCGGATAGTCGCCACCGTGCCTGTCCGGGCCAAGGTGATGTCGGGAGTGGTCGAACTTGCCCGTCCCAGCCGAATCGAAGCTATCGATGCGGCACGAGGGACGGCGATGGTGCTCGTCTGCCTTTCGCACTTCGTGAGTGCCTACGCCCGAGGCAACGTGACGTCGCTGAGGTCGCTCTCTGCACTGACCCTGCTTTCTGCGCCGAGCTTCATGATCGTGAGTGGCACCTTGCTGGGGTTTTTCTTCGCAACCAGACGACAGCGATTTGCGGAGGTCGTCCGATCGTTTGCCAATCGAGGGCTTTTTCTTCTCACCATTGGTCGCGTCGCCATCTGCGGCGCCAATATCGTCTGGTCTGGCGGAATTTGGGAGTCCCTCAAATACGTCTACATCACCGATACGGTGGCTGTGAATCTGATCCTTGGGCCGTTCCTTATCCAAAAGATGCGGCCCAAGACGCGGTTAGGATTTGCGTTCGGGCTGATGCTCGTTTCCTGGTCGGTGGTGGCGTTGTGGACGCCCAGTGGATGGTTCTCCGAGCTGATCAAAGAAGTGATGGTCGGTGATTATGAGTACTCCTACCTCCGTACCCTGCACTACGCCTTCCCGTTGCTGCCCTGGTTCAGTCTGTTTTTCGCGAGCACGTGCTTGGGAGAGAAGCTCGCTGAGTACCGCTCGGGCGCGGGCATGGCCCATTGGCATGCCTACCTCACCAAGGTCGGCATTTCGAGCTTGGCCCTCGCCCTGCTGTTGAAGAGCATCTATTGGATTGGCAGACCTGGCCTTCTTAAGCTCGGCATCACCGCCGCCGACGCGTACACTTTCACGGGACTGACGCAAAAGGCACCGCCGTCCCTTCTCTACTTCCTTTGGTACGGGGGAATGGGCGTTCTCATGATTGCAGCCGTGTTCAAGCTGCAAGACTGGCCGGGATTTGCGGAGTATTCCCGGTGGGCCTCGACCATTGGCAGGAACAGCCTGTTCGTGTTCATGCTCCAGTATTTCGTTTACAACACCTTCTTGACTGCACTTCATCCGAAGCACCTGGCACTCTGGCCGCTTTACTTCGCTTTCTCTTTGGTCTTCCTCGGCGTGGTGGCTCGTGCTTGGGAGAGGATAGGCGGCAACCGGTGGCTTACGCTGAGGCTTTGGGCTCGGGCACCCTCGCTGGCGGCGGCGGAAGAACCGCAAGCCTCCCCGTCCGACTCTGCGACGTATCCTTCACCGATGGAGAAGTTCCTTGCACTTCCGACGCCGAGCAGTGTCGCCGGTGTGCATTCGGATGAGAGCCGCTAACGGTGGAGGCGACACTCGTCTTCGCTCAGGGGGCTTCGGCGGTCTCGACGTGAGGTCGGGCTGCGCCGACACTCGCACGGATCGGCACGGGCATGAAGATGAGTACGAAGCTGGTGACCACGGTCCAGAAAAGCCGCGCGCGGCTTCTCGGTAGCGGACGGTCGTCGACGGGCGGATGATCGATTCCGCCCGATAGCCGCCGCAGCAGACCGAGCATCACGTACCATACCAGCCACTGTAGCCCCGCAGGAAAAGCAACTTGCCAGGCAACCTCCGATGGCGACACTTTGTCGGCGAGCCCCGCCTGGGCCAATTCGTGCGTGGCGGTGTGATACACCGTCAGCATGACCGCCACCGCGAGCGGAAGAAGCATGTTGCGC
>CAZTTW010000165.1:0-8177 GCA_964616265.1 uncultured Myxococcales bacterium
GACGTCGACGTCCTTCGGGTGAGCCACCACGGCAGCAGTCACGCCTCCAATGCGTCCCTGCTCGCCGAGCTGGCGCCGCGGATTTCCATCATTCAGGTCGGCGATGGCAACACCGATGGTCATCCGACCCAGGCAACCGTCAACCGCTTGCTTGCAACATCCTTGCTCTACCTCACCGAGCACGGCAACGCGGGCACCAATCTCCGAGGTGCCAAGGTCTTGGGCCACGTCGTCGTGCGAACGTCGACGGGAATCGACTACACCGTGGGAAGCGAGCACTTCATCGCCACCGATCCGGTGCGCCTCGATGCCGACGGAGACGGCTACTTTGCCGAAGCCGATCCCGACGATTCGTCCGCCAGCTCCGTACCGGCGGAAAATGGCGGCTGCGACGCCCGCTACGAAGCCTGTCCGTAGCAGGCTCTACAGCGCGCTGATCTGGTCGGCGGTCAACGCCCCGGGGTAGATGCGGAAGTCGTCGACCAGACCGTCCAAATAAGGATCCGTCGCCTGCGAGGAGCGTCCGATCCAGTTTTGAGTGGTGTGGCCAAGCTGGAAGGGCGCCAAGTCCATGCTGCTGTTGCTGCCTACCGCGACTTTGTCGACGTAGAGGGTGCCCACGTTTCCTGCCCGGGTCACGGCAACGTGAACCCATCGTCCGGCGGGTACGGGCACGCTGCCTTTGATACTTTGTTCGCCTACGGCCAAGTTCGTAGTGATGGCAAAGCGAGCGATGTTCGGGCCGTTGCGCGGAGTCAGCATCATGTACGTCCCTGAGTCGCTGCCAAAGTCGAAGATGTGGGCGTTGCCATTTTCCTTGTTGAGGTAGACCCAGACGGCAATGGTGAAATCCTCCAGGTCGACCATGATGGCGCTCGGCAAGGCGACGTAGGCGTCCGCGCCGTTGAGCGCCACGGCTTTGCCAACCTTGCCAGCGCTCCAGGTCGCGCCGCCCATCAGGATGCCAGCATGGCCATTGCCGGTCGCATCTGCGGCGATGTCTCCACTCCCTTCGTCGAACAAGAGTTGAGTCTGCAACTGGGTAGCCGACGTTACTGCGCGCGCTTCGCTCGACGCCGCGGTCTCACCCAGGGATGTCGTGGCCGTGACGACGTAGTAGTAAGTCCCGGCTGCCGGGGAATCGGCATAGGTCAGCAGATCGTGAAGATCGCTGGCGATGGTCTTGTAGGGGCCGCCGGAGGTGTCGCTGCGTTCGAGATTGTACGAGGTAGCGTAGGCCGTGCCCCACCACGACAGAGTGACCTGGCCCTGGCTCACGTGGGCGGTAAGGCCGCTCGGAGGCGCGCCGGTCGCGATCGGATCCCGCGAATAGGTCAGCGTGCCGTAACCCAATTGATCGTAGCCGCCGCTGGTTTCTCCGTAGTTGCCGCCGCCGCCCTCAGGCTCCGTCAGCCGCATGAACTTTTCGACGTAGGGAGCCGCCAACCCTTGGCGATTCACGTAGTGATTGAAGACTAACGCCCACTCGGGACGCTTGGTGCCGATCGAGCCGGTCGCGAAGGCGGTGTCGTGCACACTGCCGTTGGTGTAAGGCGCAAACGGCACCGTGTAGTAGGTCGAACCGCTTTCGATGAGATTGCCTTTGGCCACGTATTCGGCGCCGGCCAGCACGCGATTGTTTTCGTAGCCGTACAAATCCACCCCCTGGTTCCAGGCCATCTCGCAAAAGGTCGTCAGTAGTGCGATGCTGAGCGTGTTGTGGCCTTGGTCGCGTCCTGACTCTTGCGTCTGTCCCAGGTAGCCGGGATGGAGATGGTTCACGGTGCGCATGATGCCGCCGTTGCCGAGCCCGCTTTTGAAGTACCGGATCGTCGAATCGAACCACTCGCGATCGTCGCAAAGCACGGCCATCGCCAAATCGGCGGCCATCGCCGCCAAGTCCCAGTTCGAATAGACGAGGAGACTCGACGGAGTCGCCAGGATGCCCTTGTTTCCCGAAAATGCCGTGCGAAGCATGTTCTTGAAGGTGGCGAAATCGGCGGCAGCCCAACCGGAATAGGTGCGCATGATTTCGGCCGCATTGGCGATCTGATATCCCTGAATGCCGGCGACCAGACTGCCGTCGTAGTGGCCATCGCTCCACGTGATCGTCGTGAGTTTTGCGCCCCAGGCGTTGAGGATTTGCACCGCCTTGTCCGCGTAGCGGCTGTCGCCGCTCACTTTCCAGCGCACGGCGCATGCGTAGGCTGCCGCCACGTCGTTGACGAAGGTCATGTAGTTGTCGGGGTTCATCCCGTCGTTGCGATGGATCTCGGTCTGCGGGTTCGGCGTCCAGTTGAGGCTGGCGTGACGATTGGTCGTGAGGATGTTCCAACTGTCGATCCAGGGCGAAGCGTTGGCATCGACCTTTGCTTTCATGCGGTCGAAATCAGTCTGGGTATGCAGCAAGCCGGGATGCACGAACGCAGGGGCACCACCTGCCTCCACTGTTTCGGTCGTACCGACCGAGGTAAACACGTCGGCCGCGTCGTCCGTCCTGGCGCCAGGGGCCTCCGTGATAGGCGCATCGGCCGTCCCACCTTCCCTGGCGTCACCCAGCCCGCTGTCTGTCGGCACCTTGTTCGAGCTCGAACACGCCATCAGCCACCACGAGAGAATGGCCATCGTGTGCGTGGTCCTGCTTTTCATCGGAAAGCAAGTTTGAACCCGACCATGTGCCTTCGTCCACCGTCGTGGTCCGGCTTTTTCGCGCGGGCTGCGTCGGCTCTGCGCTTTCGGCGCTTGCGCTCGTCCCACCGCGCCCAGGTTGTGCTAACCCTAGCGGGCCATGTCCGACGAGCCGGTCATCGTTTTCGAAAACGTGCACAAGTCCTATCGCAACGTCAAAGCGGTGGACGGAATCAGCTTCGATGTCTCGCCGGGCATTTGCTTCGGGCTTCTCGGCCGCAACGGCGCCGGCAAGAGCACCATCATGCGCATCCTCTACCGCAAGGCCGAGCGCGACCGCTTGCCGAAGAGCCGCGTGTCCGTCTTCGGCTTCGATCCCGAGAAAGACGAGCTGGCCATCAAGTGCCGCTCGGGCGTGGTCCCGCAAGAAGACAATCTCGACGAAGAACTGAACGTTCGGCAAAACCTGCTCATCTTCGCCAAGCTATACGGCATGACGCGAGAGCGCGCCGACGCGCGCATTGCCGAGCTGCTGGAATTCATGGAGTTGCGCGAGAAGGCTGACGCTGCGATTCGCGAGCTGTCGGGAGGCATGAAGCGGCGCCTGGTCATCGTGCGCGCCCTTCTCAACGAGCCGCGCCTCTTGATCCTCGACGAGCCCACGACTGGCCTCGATCCGCAGGTTCGCCACACCATCTGGGACAAGCTGCGCCAGCTCAAACGTGGCGGCTTGACCATCATGCTGACCACGCACTACATGGAAGAGGCCTTTCAGCTTTGCGACGACGTGCTCATCGTGGAAAGCGGCAAGGCAGTTCTGCGTGGCAATCCGAAGTTGCTCGTCGAGCACAGCATCGAGCCGTACGTGCTGGAATTGACCGATGCCAAACTGGCGCCGCAGGTGCTGGCCAAGCTGGACCACGGCCAGGCGCGGGTGGAGAAATCGGAGGAGTCGGTGCGCGTGTACGGCAACGCCTACGAGTCACTGCGTAGCGTGGCTGACGGTCTGCCTCCCGGCGACTACCACCTGCGCCCGAGCACTCTCGAAGACGTCTTTCTCAAGGCCACAGGCCGGAGGCTCGATGCCAGACAGTAACCTTCCCCCGTCACTCGGCTGGCGGCTTTTCAGCGTGTGGTACCGCCACATGCGCGTCTACACCCGCAACCTGATCAGCAACGGCCTGCCGCCCTTCTTGGAACCAGTCATATTCCTACTGGGCGTCGGCCTTGGGCTCGGACGCTACATCAACCAGATGGAAGGCGTGCGCTACATCGTGTTCCTGGCGACCGCTCTTCCCATCACGTCCGCCATGTTCACCTCGGCCTACGAATGCACCTTCGGCACTTTCGTGCGGATGGAGTTTCAGAAATCGTACGACGGTCTCATCGCCGCGCCGGTCACCGTAAAGGACATTTTCGTGGGCGAGATCTTGTGGGCTGGCACGAAAGGGCTCTTCTTCAGTGCCTGCGTCGTTCTGGTCATGTCTCTTTTCGGTGCCATTCCGATGCCGGCGGGCCTCTTCGCCGTGCCGGTCGGCTTCTTGACGGGAGCCATGTTCGGAGCGCTGTCGCTGCTCGTGACGTCGTTCGTGCGGAACATCAATCATTTCAACTTCTACTTCACCGGGCTTCTGTCGCCGATGTTCTTCTTCTCCGGGACGGTTTTCCCGCTCGACAGTCTGCCGCGAGTCTTGCGTCCAGTAGCGGAGCTGCTTCCGCTCACCCACGCGGTTCGTCTGGCGCGGGGGACAGCAATCTTGAATCTGTCGTGGATTCTGCTGGCCGATCTCGCGTTTCTCGTCGTCGTGACGGCCGTCGCCGCGTACGTGGCGATTCGGCGTCTACGCGGGCGCATCGTCGTGTGAGCGCGCTACGGCCCGAGCACGACCCCAAACTGATCGAGCGCATCGGCCGTGGCGGCGGCCAGCGCAACTTCCGATTCACTTTGGTCGATGGTCGCGCGCAGGAGGCGTGTCTCGGCGTCCTTCAGCTCTTGTTGGCGCAAGAGCACGTCGTTGTTGGTGGCGCGACCGGCGTGAAAGCGGGCGCGTTCGGCGTCGAGGTTTTGCTTGGCGAATTCTACTTCACGTCGGCCGAGCTCGCTGCGCCGACTGGCGATGCGAGCACTGCGGGCCGCGCGGAGCACGAGATCGCGTAGCTGCAAGGTGAAGTCCTCGGCGTTGATGGTCGCGAGATTCAATCCCTCTTCGGCCACCTGGGCCTGGCCGCGGGCGCTGCGATTCTGCACGGGTAGCTCGAAGGTCAGCCCGGCCGACCACGCAAGGTCACCCAGCTTCGCCGTTTGCTTGAGCGCATTGTCCAGGCTCATTTTCCATCCGACGGGCCCGACGCTGCCCACGAAATCGAGGCGCGGTCGCAAGGTGTTGCGGGCGGTGGCGATGTCGATTTCGGAGAGTTTGCGACCGAGCCTGAGCGCACGCAGCTGGGGATTGACCTCGATGGCTCGACTGACCTCGGCAGACTCGTCGAAGGTCGACGCAACGTTGGAGGGCTGGTCGGCGGCGGCAAGCGAGGCGCCGGCGGTGGCCCCCAGCAAGCGCTGCACGTCCAAGCTGCGAAAGAAGAGCAGCTGCTCACCGAGAGCGACGTCTTCCATTCGCTGGGCGATGGCTCGTTCGACCGAGGCGGCATCGGCATCCGCAAGTCGGCCGACGGCGATCATGGCTTGGGTGGTGTGCAGCTGTTCTTGCGCCAGCTCTAGCGCCGAGCGCACGATGGCCAAATTCTGTGTGGCGTAGGCGAGTTCCCAGTAGGCGACGATGACGTCGCGGATCACGTTGCAGGCACGCATCTGCCTTTGCAACAAAGCCATGTCGGTCTGCACGCGCGCTTTGTGCAGTTGCGCGAGCGTGGCGTCGCTGCCTAGCCCGCGCAAGAGCGGATGCGAGAACGTCAGCGCCAGGCCACTGCCGTAGATGGTTCCGGCACCGCCGGAAATCGTTCCGGCGTCGGTCGGAAAGTCGTAGCTTTCGCGACTGGCCTGGCCCCCGAGGCGCAGAGAGCCGCCCGATTCCAGGTTGCGTGCGACGCCGAGACTCAGCGTGGCCGATGTGGTCTTGCCGATGTCGCCATCTTGGCAAAGTGGCGGACAGGTCGACGGCGGCACAAGCTGGCGGCTGATGCCGAAGGCACCATCGAGCCGCACGTCGAAATTCCCCGCCGCGCTCATCTCGGCGGCGCGCGCGGCAGCGATGGCCACGCGTTCGCGGCGCAGGTCGGGATTGCCGGCCACAGCGCGCTCGACGGCTTGCTTGAGCGACAACGTCGCTGATTCTTGCGCGCACACTTCGCTGCCGACGCGCAGCAGATCTCCGAGGACGAAAGCGACCACGACGAGGTAGTACCGACGAGGATTCATGGATGCGCGTCTCCGGTGCGCAGTATGCCGCAGACGAAGGCCGGCCGTAGATAGAACCCCGAGCGACCGATGGACGTGTCCTTTCCATCGGGACCGAAGGCCGCCCTGCGTTCGCTGGAATTGCGGGCCTTGGGTCGAACTTGCAGGACCTGGCCAAGGTGACCTGTGATTTCGGCGGCACGGCCGCGGCGGAAGTAGTCGCGCACAAAGAGCTCGAAATCGGCGCGCAAGAGCTCCTCCTCGGCGGGCGTTGGGCTCCAGAGCTTGACGGCGGTCACGTGGCGTTCGCCGACCGACGTCGCGCCTTTGCGAACCTCCAACGCCACGAAGAGCACCTGCGCTAGTTTCTGGCGCGCGTAGCTCGTCATCCAGGACTCGCCAGCGATGGCGACCGGATCGATGTGACATACGGCGGTCGACTCGAGGGGAACCAGATCCGATCGCACCGGCACCGTCTTGAGCTCGATGCCGAGGCTGGCGAAATCAGGACCGTGGGCCGTGCTGCCAGCGCCGAGCTCGCGTTCGATGATCTGTCCGGACCAGCCTTTGGTCGTCACGGCGCCGATGGGAACCGGCATCCCCAGTCCATCGGCAATCTCCGCCAAGCTCGTGCCTACCAGGGCCCGGGCGTGGCGCAGGAGAGCTTCGCGCTCGGAAGAATGGGGCGTCTGATCCCTGCTAGAATCGGCCACGCGCGGTCACCGCGCCGCCACCGGGCAGTGGCATGAACCCGAGCGATGCTTCGTCGTTGCTCGACGACGACCGGCCCTCACTGCTGTGTAGAATGAGCAGAACGGCGTCGGCGGCTGCGCCGGCAACGGCGACGCCGAACAGGCCATACGACCAGTAGGCCAGCGGCTTGGCAGAATCGCACTCGCTGTTGGCGGTTGCATCCTTGCCTTGGTCGGCGTGCGTCTGGCACGAGCTCATCTTGCTGCGCGCGCCGAGATTGAGCGCAAGTCCCCCGACGAGAGCGGCGACGCTGACGCCACCAACTACCCACTCGACCACGTGACCGCGAGGCTCGGGCTCAGGCTCGGGGGCGCGGGCATGCACGACGGGAGGCTTTGGCTGAGGCGGCGGCGCAAGCTCTTCCTGGGGCGGGGGTGGCGGATTTTCCGCCGACTCTTCGCTCGCTTGCGGCGGCTCGGCTGGAGCGCTCGATCCGGCGGCCATCTTGTCCTCGAGCGCTTTCACCTTGTCCTTCACTTCGTCTTTGTCCTGGGCGTCTGGCTTCAGCGTGAGATAAGCCTTGTACATCTTGAGCGCGAGCTCGCTATCGCCACTGCGCTCCGCCACGCGTCCCAAGTTGTACGCAGTGAACGGATGGGCCACCATCTTGTAAGAGCAGGCGTAGGCCCGGGTTGCTTCGGCATCGTTGCCGGCATTTTCGGCGTTCTCAGCCGTGGCGAACCATTCTTTAGCCAATCGGCGTCGCTCTTGCGGATCCTCCGGCGAAGAGGCCGGACAATCGGCGGCCCGCGCCGCTGCAGGCATGAAAATCAACATCGCGAAGCAAGTGGCCGCTAGTCGCTGCGTAGATTGTCGTGCGAAGAGGGTGTACTTCATGATTGTAGCCTGGCTGCTAGAAGGGGTTGGGACGAGGATTCTTGCTGTTGATGGTCGAGCGGGAATGCGTCTTCGATCGGGGATGGATCCGCAGTATCGCGCGTTTTTCGGCTTCCGAGGTGGGCTTTTTCTTGCTTGCCGTGGGCTCTGGATCTCGCGGTGCTGCCAGGACCGAGCCGGGTTCCTGGGGGGCAGGTGCGGATTTTGGCGCAATCGTCGGTTCGGGAGCGGTCGGATCCACCTGGGCGCCGGGGACCGCGGGCAGGATTTCCACCGTCGGACGAACCGCAGCGGCAGGCTTGGCCTCGGGTGCGGGTGGGGCCACTGATTGGTGGCCCCAAAACGCCACAACCAACGCGGCCACTCCGACCAGCGAAAGGGTAATACCGACCGGAACGGCAAAGCGTGGCGCGGACTTGGCAGGCGGCGGCGCCGCCTCGGGCAGAGGTACACTGACCGAGAGAGGACGGAACGAACGGCTGGAATCCACGGGGAGCCTGGGGCCCGACCCCGAGCCGGCACCGGTGCGCGAATGGCTCGTTTTTCCGGTGCTGAGATTGGGGAACGCGACCTCGATGGGCGGATCGGATTCCTGCATGTC
>CAZTTW010000166.1:0-8156 GCA_964616265.1 uncultured Myxococcales bacterium
GTTCGGCCTTCCACGCGATTGACCAGCGAGCCACCGAGCTGGCGATCGTGTCCGAAGAATGTGATGCCGTCACCACTGTGCAGCGGCGCCGATTGGTCGAGGGTGAAGGAGTCGCGATGGACGGAGGTCACGCTGCCGACCGGCTCGCCCACGTGCTTGGGCGAATCGGGCGATGCCACGTCGGCGCCGCGACCGCCAAGAAAATACGTGGTGTAGCCGCGGTTGAAAGTCTTGTCGGGGTCGGGCGCAAAACCGAGATCGACTCTGCCGGAGGACGCGCGCCGGCCGCCGTGCGCTTCGAGTAGATGGTCGAGCTCGCGTCGGTAGTGCCCGACGACGTTCATGACGTAGGCCTTGTTTTTCAGGCGGCCTTCGATCTTGAACGACGAGATACCGGCGTCCATCAGGTCGGCAAGGTGCGCGCTGAGATTGAGGTCGCGCAACGACAGCAGGTGACGATTCCCGACGATGGTCTCACCGCGACCGTCGACCAGCGCGTACTCGCGCCGGCACGGCTGCGCGCACTGCCCGCGGTTGCCGCTGCGTCCGCCGATGGCGTAGCTAAGCGCGCACTGACCGCTCATGCAAACGCACAGAGCACCGTGCACGAAGAATTCGAGTGCCATCGTGGTGGTGGCGCGAATGGCGCGGATTTGTTCGAGGTCCAGCTCGCGAGCCAGAATGGCGCGGGAAAAGCCGACCTTTTCCAAGAACGCCACGCGCTCGGGCGTGTGGTTGTGCATCTGCGTGCTGGCAATGAGCGGTAACGGCGGCAAGTCGCACTCGAGCAAGCCGACGTCTTGCAGAATGAGCCCGTCTACGCCGGCGCGATGCACGTCGTGACACAGGCGAACTGCTTCGTCGATTTCGTCGTCGCGCAGGATGGTGTTGACGACCGCATACACCTTGGCCCAGTAGCGATGGGCGTAGGCGGCCAGGCCTTCGATGTCTGCCAGCGAATTGGCGGCCGCTTCACGAGCGCCGAATTTGGAGGCCCCGATGTACACGGCATCGGCGCCGCAGTTGATGGCGGCGATGCCGGTCTCTAAGTCTTTGGCGGGCGCGAGCAGCTCGATGGCGGGCACGGCCTCGTGATACCTGGCCCACGCCAAAACGCAAGCCGGTGTACCGCCTACGCCTTCGGCGCGATGATCCCGGCCAAGTCGAGCAACTTGCTGGCGTAGCCCCATTCGTTGTCGTACCAGGCGATGAGCTTGACGAACGTCGGATCGAGCTGCATGCCGGCCTTGGCGTCGAAAACCGAGGTGCACGCTTCGCCGCGCAGGTCGGACGAGACGACATCCTCGTCGGTGTAGCCCAGGATGCCTTTGAGCGGGCCTTCGGATGCCGTCTTCATCGCCGTGCAAATGTCGGCGTAAGTGGTCGGGCGTTCGAGCTCGCAGGTCAGGTCGACGACGGACACATCGGCGACCGGAACGCGAAACGCCATGCCGGACAGCTTACCCAACAGCGCCGGCAGCACTTTGGTCACGGCTTTCGCGGCACCGGTGGACGCGGGAATGATGTTGTCCAAGATGCTGCGGCCGAAGCGCCAATCTTTTCCTGAAATGCCGTCGACGGTTTTCTGCGAAGCCGTCGTGGCGTGCACCGTGGTCATGAGGCCGCGCTTGATGCCGGCGTGATCGTTCAAGACCTTGGCGATTGGGGCCAGGCAATTGGTCGTGCACGACGCGGCTGAGATGATGGGCTCGCCAGCGTAGCCATCGCTGTTGACACCGTAGACGAAGAGTGGCGTGTCGTCTTTGGCAGGAGCGGAAAGGATCACGCGCTTGGCGCCGGCCCGAAGATGCGCCTGAGCTTTTTCTTTCGTCAGAAATATTCCCGTCGATTCAATCACCACGTCGACACCGGCATCGTGCCATGCCGACTCGGCGGGATCCTTGACGGCCGTCACGCGGATCGGGCGGCCGCCGTTGCCGCCGATGACCAGAAACGAGTCTTTGACAGTGACGGGGCGGTCAAGCTTGCCGTGGACGGAATCGTAGGTGAGCAGATACGCGAGCTGGCGCAGGTCGAGCAAATCGTTGACGGCGACGACTTCCACATCGTCGCGGCCAAGCGCGGCCCGGAAAGCTGTCCTGCCGATTCGTCCAAAGCCGTTGATGCCAATCTTGGTCATGGTGGAATAGCCTCCTTGCGTTTCAAGGTAGCGCCGTCGAGCTGTGGCCTAAAGGACAATATGATTGCATTTTAGGCCAAGGGTAGGAAAATGGAATCATGCGAACGTCCCCGCGAAACGTGTGGTTCCTGGTCGTGCCTCGGACCGGCATTCTCAATGTCGCAGGCCCCTGGGAGGTCCTGGGCCACGCCAACGACGTGCTCGGGCGCGAAGCCTACCGGCTCGAGGCGATTGGCGTCGGCGTATCGGAGGCACGAACGCGGTACGGATTGCTCCTTGGCGGCCTGCGGCCTTTGCCTGCGCGATGCGATCGTCTGCCGGATATCGCGATTGTGGCGGGCATGCCGGTGCTCGATCCTTCGCCGTCCGGCCACGCGCTGGTGGCGTGGCTGCGGCGCCATCACACGCGCATCCCAACCCTGGTGTCGATTTGCACGGGCGCCTTCGCGCTTGGCGCGGCCGGAATTCTCGACGGTCGTCGTGCGACCACCCATTGGATGCACGTCGAGGCGCTGCGAGCTCGCTTCCCGGCAGCGCAGGACATCGACGAGGGCATCTATGTGAAAGACCGTGGCGTGTGGACGTCGGCAGGAGTGACCGCAGGCATCGACTTGGCATTGGCGCTCGTCGAGGAACATCACGGGCACGCGGTGGCCATGCAGGTTGCCAAGCGCATGGTGCTGTTCTTGCGGCGGTCGGGGAATCAGGCGCAATTCAGTCCCGCGCTTCGCCGTCAGGAAAAGGCGCCCGCGAAGCTGGGCGACATTTCGACCTTCGTGCTCGACCACATCGACGAGTCGTTGCCGGTGGAACGGATTGCGGCCGGCGTCGGCATGAGCCCGCGCACGCTCAGTCGCTGGTGCCGCGAGCACCTCGACGAATCCCCTGCCGAGCTGGTGCGCCGATTGCGAGTCGACGAGGCAAAGCGCTTGCTCGAAGAGACGTCCTTGCCTGTGAAAGACATCACTACGCGCACCGGCCTCGGCGACGCGAGCACCCTGTGGCGGGCGTTCACGCAAGATCTGGGAGTCACGCCGGCAGAATATCGGCAACGTTTCGCCGCGACGGAAGAGACCCCAGCGCGACAGTAGTGCGGCCGATGCCGATTTGGGGCATGGTTAGGCGTGCGTTTCGCACTGGTTTTGCTTTTCGGTCTCGGCGCGGTGGTTCCGGCAGTTCACGCCGAGGACGGTCGCGGACTGTACGTCGTCGCCATCAATGGCGGCGGCGACAAGCAGGACAATTTCGCGTCGCACTTGGGGCACTTGCAGCAGCTCATGCGCCTGCTGGCGACGTCGGGAATTCCGCGCGATCACATCACGGTCCTGGCTAGCGATGGCTCGGCGCCGACTCCCGATTTGGCGACGCGCGAGCCGGAGGCGGAAAATGCTTGGCTTTTGCAGGGCACGCGGCTCGATCCGGTGCTGCGCGATCTGACGACGTTCGAGAATTCCCAGCTGCCCGGGGTCGACTTGCGCCCTGCCAGGCTCGCGAGCTTGACGAAGACGATAACTGAGCTGCGGGGCCGTTTGCAGGCGGGCGACACGCTGCTCGTGTACGTCACCGATCACGGCAGCCAAAGCCGTCGCGACCCCATCGAGAATCGCATCACGCTGTGGGGCGAATCGATTTCGGTGCGCAAGTTGGGCGCGCTGCTCGCTCGCTTGCCGCCGTCGGTGCGCGTGGTCTCGCTGATGTCGCAATGTTTTTCCGGCGGCTTCGCCTACCTGCACGAGGCACGCGAGCGGAAAACCACGCCGAACGGCACGACGTGCGGCTATTTCTCGTCGACGCCCGACCGTCCGGCCTACGGCTGCTACCCCGAATTGCGCGGACAAAAAGCCGTCGGTCACTCCTTTGCGTTTCTTTCGGCGCTTGCGGCTCGGGGACATTTCCCCGCGGCTCAGGCGGACATCCTGGTCAGCGACGAGACGCCCGACATTCCGCTGCGCAGCTCGGATGTCTATTTGGCGGAGCAGTTGGCGCACGCAGCGGGCTCGCCCGAGCGCGAGGCGGCGTTCGCGGATCCCTTCGTGCGCCAGGCGTTCGCCGGTCGCGAGTTTTCCGGCGAGAGCCGTTTGCTCGATCGGATTGCCTCGGTGTACGCGTTGCCACGCCCATCGTCGGTGACCGAGATCGACAAGCAAGTCGATGATTTTTTCGACGTTCTCGACCAGCTGGATGCGGACGCGAAGGCCTGGGAAGGCGCGCTCGGCGATTTCAATCAGGCGAATCTGGATGCCTTCCTTGCGGCCAAGCCGGCGTGGCGGTCGCGTCTCGACGAGCCAGCGATGCGCGCGCTGGACACGGCAGGCAGACGAAAGCTGGCGGCAGAGCTGCTGGCCGAGCTCGGGCCGTTCGTGGTGGCCGAGCCGGCGCGCTCGGCAGAGGCGAATCGACTGATGGAGGGTCTGGCTGTCACCGACGAGATCAACTACCGGACAGAAGTGCGCGTCGCTGCGCTCCTGCGCATGCGCTTCGTGCTGACCTCGGTGGCGGGACGGCAGTGGAGCAAGAGCGATCCTCGCCAGAGTCAAGCCGTGAGCGCCTTGCTGAAGTGCGAAGATCTAACGCTTCCCGTGGCGGCACCGCCGCGCATGACGGAAGCTACCGACGCGGCGAAGTTGCCGTCGTTCGACGAGGACAAGCGGGCGATGGCGACGGCCCGTCCCGGATGGCTGGGTGTTGTCTACGTTCCAGTCAGTCGAGGCCGTCGCAAACACCTGGGCGTGCCCGACGGAGCCGCACAGATTACCTCGGTTCTGCCACGTTCACCTGCGGCGCTTGCGGGCCTACGTCCCGGCGACATCGTCGTCGCGGCTGGCGGCCGACCGCTGACCGATGGGCGGGCCCTGCGGCCACTTATCGCCGCATCGACGCCGAACGCGGCGTTGCCCGTCGAAGTGTTGCGCGGCAAAGGTCGTATGGCTTTGGCCCCTGTGGTTGGGCAAGCGCCGCTCCCGAAGGCGAAGAACTAGCTGTCCAACACTCCTGACAGGACGTTGTCAGGAGCACCCTTGTACGGTTCGTGCACACCTTCCAAGGAGGAAACCATGAACCTGAAGAAATTGTACGCCCTCGTGACCGTGGAATCGTTCGCTCACCTCAAAGAGTTTTATTGCGAGTATTTCGGCTTTTCCGTTTCGATGGAGGCGCCAGGCTACTTGCACTTGTCCGGAAAAGGCAATGGCGAGCTTGCCTTCATGATCCGGGACCAGGACGCGCACGAAGCGTTCGGTGGCAAGGGCCTGACGGTTTGTCTGGAAGTTGCCGACGTCGACGCCGAGGCGGCGCGGCTGACGAAAGCGAAGCTACCGGTCGTCGTGCCCTTGCGGGATAATCCGTGGGGGGATCGCAGTATCATTCTGCGGGATCCCGTCGGCGTTCATGTCTACGTCTATCAATGCAAATCCAAGTAACCTCTTAGGTTGCCCATGAGGCGGGCCGATCGGCTGTTCCGCCTCGTGGGCGTGCTGCAGCGCCGTCGCACGGTGACCGCGGCGGCGCTGGCCGAAAGGCTGGAGGTTTCGGAACGCACGGTCTACCGAGACGTCGCCGATCTTATTGGATCGGGCGTGCCGATTCAGGGCGAGGCGGGCGTCGGCTATCGCCTCGAGCGTGGATTCGATCTGCCACCTCTGATGTTCAGCGAAGCGGAAATCGAAGCGATTGTTCTGGGCGCTCGCATGGTGCAGGCGTTCGCCGATCCGGCGCTGGCCCAGGCGGCCGACGACGTGCTCGGCAAGATTCGTCGCGTGCTCCCCGACAAACTGGCGCCGTCGCTGGATCTGACGCCGCTTTACGGCTACCACTTCCGCCGGGAGAAGCGCGTCGGCGACTACCTGGCGCGGGCGCGCGAGGCGATGCGCCTGGCGCGCAAGATGCGGCTTGGCTATGCGGACGGCAAGAAGGACGAGAGCACGCGGGTCATTCGTCCACTGGCGCTGTCCTTTGTCGGGCACGCGTGGATTTTGACGGCTTGGTGCGAGCTGCGCGTGGCGTTCCGTAATTTTCGCTTGGACCGGGTGGCGGAGCTGGTGATGCTGGACGAGCGCTTCGTGCCGGAGCCGGGTAAGCGCTACGAAGACTTCATCGCTCTCATGGAACGCGAGTCGGCAATGCGCGGCGAAGGCCGGGGGAGCCCGATTCCTTGAACCAACGGGTCGTCGGCGAACATCCGAGTACGCAGGAGACAAACTCGGGATGGCACAGACGACGATTGGTTTTGGTATTGCGCTGATTCTGTTGGGGCTCGGCGGCTACTTCGGCACGGGGGCAGAGCACCCGACGGCGCTGATTCCGGCGGCCGCGGGAGTCCTGCTGATTGTCTTCGGCCTGCTGGCGCGCAACCCGAAGCTGCGGATGCACGCCATGCACGGCGCGGCCTTGATCGGATTGCTCGGCTTCTTCGGCTCGCTCAGCGGCATCCCGCAGCTGATCAAGTTGATCGCTGGAGATACGCTTGCCCGGCCAGCAGCCGCCGTCTCGCGCTCGATCATGGCGGTGCTCTGCTTGGCCTTCGTCGTGCTGACCGTCCGCTCGTTCGTGGCGGCGCGAATCGCACGCAAGAGGCCGACGGCGCCGCAGGCCCCCGAAGTGACCTAAGATCGATTTCTCCGAAAAAACTGTCCGATGCGCTCAGGTCTTGCGCTGCTGCGCGCCCAGGATCTTCGGCAGGTTGTTTTCGATCCAGTCGGTCAGCGCTTCGACGTGGTTGCCGATGCCTTCGCCGAGTGTGGTCAACGTGTAATCCACGTGGGGTGGTATCACGGGGTGGACGGTGCGATCGACGAACCCGTCGCGCTCGAGACATTGAAGGGTCTGCGCCAGCATTTTTTCGCTGACGCCTCCGACCTTGCGGCGTAGGTCGCTGAACCGCAAGGTTCCTTCGCGTAAGGCAACCAGCACGAGCACGCCCCAGCGGCTGGTCACGTGTTTCAAGATGGTGCGCGACGGACATTGAACCGCGAAGATTTCACCCCGCCGGAGGCGCGCCGACAACGTTCCCGTGCTTGCTTTGCCCATGACACTTACCTTTTAGTGTGTACTAACAAAAAGTAACTTCAAAGGATATCCTTTTGTCGGGCCCTTCATCCAAGAGCAAACCCCCAAAGGAGATCCACATGATCGTCGTAACCGGAGCTACTGGACAACTTGGTCGTCTTGCCATCGCCGCCTTGCTGAAAAAGGTGCCGGCCGCCAGCGTGGTCGCCGCCGTTCGGAACGTGGAGAAGGCGAAGGACATCGCTGCGCTGGGTGTGCAAGTGCGCCAGGCGGACTACAACAATCCGGAGAGCTGGGATGCTGCCTTGAAGGGCGCCGACCGGGTTCTACTTATTTCTTCGAACGAGATCGGCCAGCGGGCCAAGCAGCACCGGGTCGTCGTCGACGCGGCCAAACGTGCGGGTGTAAAGCTGCTGGCGTACACCAGCGTCCTGCGCGCGGACACCTCGGTTCTCGGCTTGGCGGCCGAGCACAAGGCAACGGAAGAAGCCATTCGCGCGTCGGGCGTTCCCTTCGTCTTCCTTCGCAACGGCTGGTACACCGAAAACTACGATTCGGTGGTCAAGAGCGCCCCGCAGGTGGGCGCGGTTTACGGCTGCGCGGGTGACGGTCGCATCTCGGCGGCAGCGCGCGCTGACTACGCCGACGCGGCGGCCGTGGTGCTGAGTGCCGACGGCCACGCGGGCAAGGTCTACGAGCTCGGCGGCGATACGGCGTTCACGCTTGCGGAGCTGGCCGCCGAGATCGGTCGCCAGGTCGGCAAGACTATCGGCTACGTCAACCTGGGCGAGCCCGAGTACAAGAACGTGCTGCTTGGCGTGGGCCTGCCGGAGCCCTATGCGGCGCTGCTGGCCGACTCTGACACCGGCATTTCCAAGGGCGCGCTCTACGACGAAAGCCACCAGCTGAGCAAGCTCATCGGTCGGAAGACCACGCCTGTGTCGGTCGCGGTGAAAGCGGCGCTGTAGCCTAATGCAAAAACGGCGTCGGCCTTGCAGTCGACGCCGTCGCC
>CAZTTW010000167.1:0-8152 GCA_964616265.1 uncultured Myxococcales bacterium
ATCCTGGTACAGCTGGCGCCACTCGGTGCTTGCGTCGCCGGGCAACGCAAAGTCGTGGGTCAGGTCGCGCGTGCGGCGCAGGTTCTCGGTGTGGTCGTCGTGCTCGGTCATCATCACTCGAATGGGCATGAGGGCGTGCTTGCCCCGACCAGCCAGAATCAGCGGAAAGAGAATCTGCTCCTCCTTGGCCAAATGACTTTCTACCGCTAGTCGAATTTGTTCGAGATGAACGGCAAGCCCGGCGGGGACGAGCGGCGACGCTTTCGCCTGTTCCTCGATCCGGTGCGCACGCTCGACCAATCCGGGCAGGTCACGCCGAAGCGGTTTGTGAAAGCGACGGAGGATGAAGTCGACGATCGACGCAAGAGACGCCGTCTGCCCAGGCGAGCTGGCGTCGTTCGCTGCATTGCTTTGTACCGGCAGGGTGTTCATGCGGATCTGCCTAAGCAGGCGCAGTGCCAAGGAGATAACCGAAGTAAAAACAGTACTTTGAAAGCAAAGATGTCGAACGGACTACGGAGAAGATGTTGTCGACAAGACAACGACGCTGTCATAGTGACCACGTGGATCAAATCGACGCTTTGGTAAGCATTTCCCTCGAGCTTGCGACCGGCCTAACGGCGTCCGAGCGCAACCAGCGCCTGCTCGAATCGCTTCGGCGCGTGATTCCGTACGACGCCGCAACGGTCATGCGCCTTGAAGGAAAGGCCCTGCACCCGGTGGCAACCTTCGGCCTATCCAAATCGGCGAGTGGCAAGCCGTACGTGCTTTCCGATCATCCGCGCCTGGAAATCATCTGCCAGGCGCGCGCGCCGATCTTTTTTCCGGCAGACACCAGCTTGCCCGATCCGTTCGACGGTCAGCTCGAACAGGATCCGGGCGCCGCCCATCACATCCATGCCTGTCTTGGCTGTCCCCTGCTCGTGCACGGCGAGCTGGTGGGCGCTCTCACCGCGGATGCGCTCGATCCCAAGGCTTTCGACGGCATCGACCTGCGTTTTCTGACCGCGGTGGCCGCCCTCGCTGCCGCCGAGATGCGCACCACGCAGCTCATCGCTGCGCTCGAGCGCTCTGCCGAGCGCCAAGGTCGTGTCGTGCAGGACTTCATGCGCGAGGCGATGGTGCAGGGAAGCGAGATCATCGGCACGAGCCCCGTCATCCGTCGTCTTCGCCGCGAAATCGAAATCGTCGCCGGCACGGACCTATCGGTGCTCATCCAGGGCGAAACCGGAACCGGCAAGGAATTGGTTGCGCGCGCCGTGCATGCCGCCTCGGCACGCCGAAGCGAGCCCATCATCTACGTGAACTGCGCCGCTTTGCCCGAGACGCTCGCCGAGGCCGAGCTGTTCGGTCACGTGCGAGGATCGTTCACGGGCGCGGCGGGCGATCGCCCCGGCAAGTTCGAAGTGGCAGACGGCGGAACCTTGTTTCTCGACGAGATTGGCGAGCTGCCGCTGACCATCCAGCCGATACTCTTGCGGGTTTTGCAGGAAGGCGAAATCCAGCGCGTGGGCGCCGATCGACCGATCAAGGTGAATGTTCGCGTCCTGGCCGCCACGAATCGCGACCTGCCGACGGAGGTTGCCGCCGGCCGCTTTCGTGCCGACCTCTTCCACCGCCTGAACGTCTATCCGCTGGCTGTGCCGCCGCTGCGCGAGCGAGGCGAGGACATCGCCCTGCTCGCGGGCTACTTCTGCGACACGGCTCGCCGCCGCATGGGCGTGGGCCCCGTCCGCCTCGATGCCAGCGCCATCGAAGCCCTCCTGTCGTACGCCTGGCCCGGCAACGTGCGTGAGCTGGAGAACGTGATTTCACGGGCTGTCCTGCGCCGCGCTTCGAGCATCGCGCGCGGGCAAGCCGTCGTGATCTCCGCGCCGCATTTGGAAGCCGATGTCGGGAGAGCAAGCGGGGTCGAGGCTGGCGACAATGCAGCTAAAGCCGAGAGCTCGACTGCTGCCGCTAAGCCCGCCGGAACGCTTCGCGAGTCGTCCCGTTCGCATCAGCGCGAGCGCATCGCCGCAACCCTCGCCGAGCACAACCACAATCTGGCCGCCGCCGCCCGTGCTCTCGGCATGGATCGCGGCAACTTTCACCGTCTGGTCAAGCGCCTGGGACTTTGAGTCCCATTATTCTGCGCTGAAGCCGGCGTCTTCGACGGCCTCGACGAGCGCCGGCTTGGCGACCTTTTCGGGATCGAACATAATGGTGGCCTCCGCGCGTTCGAGTGAGACGTCTGCTTTGCGCACGCCGGGGACGGCTTGCAGGGCGCGGGTAACGCTCTTTACGCAACCATCGCAGGACATGCCGCCAACCTTGATCGTAGTGGTCTTCATGATTTGCTCCGAAGTGGTTTCCATTTCTTGAGTGCGAGCGAGCTCGTCACGACCGAGACTGAGCTTAGCGCCATTGCCGCGCCGGCAATCATGGGATTGAGTTGCCCAAAGGCAGCCAGAGGAAGTCCAACGACGTTGTAGACGAACGCGAAGAAAAGGTTCTGGCGAATCTTCTTGAGGGTGGCGCGGGAAAGCGAGATGGCGTCCGCCACCGCGTTCAAATCGTCGCGCATGAGCGTGACGTCTGCGGTCTGCATGGCCACCTCCGAGCCCGCGGCCATGGCGAAGCTGACGTTCGCCGCCGCCAGCGCCGGTGCATCGTTAATGCCGTCCCCCACCATGCCGACGATGCGGCCACCCGATTTCAGCCGTTCCACGGCGGCGGCTTTGTCGCCGGGCAGGACCTCGGCCTCGAAGCGATCGATGCCCGCTTCGGCAGCGATGGCCGCAGCCGTGCCGGCGTTGTCACCGGTCACCATGACGACCTCGACGCCGAGCTTGCGCAGACTAGCCACGGCGACGCGCGACGTATCTCGCAAGGGATCCGCCACGGCAAGCACGCCGACGATTCGCGCTCCCGCTTCGACGACGACCACGCTGCGTCCGGCCTTCTCGAAGCTTTCCGCCGCCGAAAGAAAAGCGCCCTCCGTCGCAAACCATGCTGGCGAGCCGACGCGCACAAGCACGCCGTCCACCTGCCCGGAAACGCCACGCCCGGCAAGCGCAGTCACGCTCACCGGCGCCACGAGCGTGATCCCGTCGGCGCGCGCTTTGGCAACCACCGCCGTGGCCAGCGGATGATTCGAGCCTTGCTCGAGACTGGCGGCCAAGCGCAGCACTCCTCGCGCATCGGCGTCGGCAAGCGCCATGACGTCCGTCACCGTCGGCTTGCCCAGGGTGAGCGTGCCGGTCTTGTCGAGCACGAGCACTTGCAGCTTTTCAGCCAGCTCCAATGCCTCGGCGTTGCGAATCAGAATGCCCGCACGCGCGCCGAGACCAGTGCCCACCATGATCGCCGTCGGCGTAGCCAGGCCAAGCGCGCAGGGACAGGCGATAACCAGCACCGCCACCGCGTTGATGAGCGCCAACGACAGCTCGCCCGTGCCGATCCACCAAGCTCCGAACGCCACGAGCGCGATGGCGACAACCACCGGCACGAAAATCGCCGCAACTTTGTCCGTAAGTTTTTGAACCGGCGCCTTCGACCCTTGGGCTTCTTCGACGAGGCGAATGATACCGGCGAGCACGGTGTGGCGCCCGACGCCGGTGGCGCGACAGCGAAGCATGCCGTCCCCGTTAACCGTCGCCGCAAAAACCTTGCTGCCGGCAATCTTGGCCACGGGCATCGCTTCGCCGGTGAGCATGGCTTCGTTGGCGTGCGACGTCCCATCGATGACTTCACCGTCGACAGGCATCGCTTCGCCAGGCCGAACGATGAAAACGTCGCCAGGAATCAGCGTCGCCGCCGACACGTCGACCAACTTGCCGTCGCGTTCGATGCGCGCGCTCTGCGGCTGCAACCCGGCCAGCGCCTCGATGGCCGCCGACGTCTTCGCCTTGGCGCGCGCCTCGAGGATTTTGCCCAAAAGCACGAGCGTGATGACGGTGGCCGATGCTTCGAAGTACACGTTCTGGTGCGCGAGCCCCCCAATGGTAACCACCGCGCTGAAGAGCCACGCCACCGTCGTGCCCAACGCAACCAGCACATCCATGTTGCCGGCTCCGCCGCGCAGCGAGCGCCAGGCGCCGACGTAAAAGCGCCAACCGATCCAGAACTGAACTGGAGTTGACAGCGCCATGTCGAGCCAGCGCCATGTCGGGCCTTCGCCGTGCTTGGCCGAGACCATGAGCGCCATCTGCATGAGCAGTGGCAATGTCAGAAGTGCGCTGATACCGAAGCGCAGGCGCTCGCGCCGATAGAGCGCGGCCTTGCGTTCGCTCTCCTCTGCGCGGCTGTGGTCTTCGGCCAAGGCCGCCGTAAAGCCAGCTTTCTCGACCGTCGCCAGCAGGCGCGCGGTATCGACGACAGTCGGCACGAAGCGAACGTGGGCGCGCTCGGACGCCAGGTTCACCACAGCTTCAACTCCCGGAAGCTTGTTGAGCTGCTTCTCGATTCGCAAGGCACACGCCGCGCAGGTCATCCCACCTACGGCCAAGTCGACCGTCTGCGGTGCATCGCTTGGAAAATTGACCGACGGCTCCATTCCTGCGCTGATTCTCCTCACGCGACTCTTTGAATGATCTGTACCACTCGAACGCCCAATCACCATACCGGATGGTGCATGATGAAGAGCGAAGGCCTCGGATTTCTGAGAGCCGGTACCTGCAAAAAGGGTGCAGCGACGGGATTTTCATCGGATTGCGAGCGACCGAAGAGTGGGAACGAACTTTGCTGTGCACAGACCGGAAGGTGAATCATGAATAGGCTCGTCATTGCAGGGGGATTGGCAGCTGGACTGATGGCTTGGCTGGCGCTCGCAAGCGGCTGCCAAAAGGAAGGCCTCACGCAGGGCTTGGACAGCGCCATCGGCGGCGACGCAAGCGGAGGCACCTTCGGCGCGGGCGGCGCGATCGGATCGATCGATGCGGGCGGCCTCGGCACAGGCGGCGGCCCCGGTGCCGGCGGAGCGCCGGCCTTGGGCGGCACGGTTACCGTCGACGGCGGCGTCGGTGCGGGAGGTGTGCTCGCGAAGGGTGGCGCGATCGGCAAGGGCGGTTCACTGGGTTTGGGCGGTATCGTGGGATCTGGCGGCACGATTCCGGCTGCGAGCGGCGGCAAGACCGGGACCGGCGGCGTGGTCGCGACGGGCGGTCGAACCGGCGCGGGTGGCTCGTCGGGCCTCGGCGGAAGCACCAGCATTACTTGCGGCGGCATCATCGGCGCTCTCTGCCCGGCCGGACAATTCTGCGACTACGCGGTCGGTACCTGCGGCAAGTCCGATGCTTCGGGAACGTGCACGACCCCGTCGAAGATCTGCTCGAGCATCTATTCTCCGGTATGCGGCTGCGACGGAAAGACGTACGCCAACGATTGCACACGACAGGCCGCAAGCGTTTCCAAGGCATCGCAGGACGCCTGCCCCGCCACCACCGCTTGCCCCAGCGACATCAGTCAGATCAACAGCTGGCCTTGCACCGAGGGCCTAACCTGTCAGTACGGAACCGACCCGCGCCCGGAGTGCCATCCCAGCGCCACGTGCACGGGCGGAGCCTGGACGGTTACGCAGTCGACGTGCGCGGCGCTGCCCCCGGTCACCTGCCCTACCACCCGCGATGCGGCTACAGGCCAAGCATGCCCGACCCAAGGCGCGTACTGCAGCTACGGTGATTTGACGTGTTCATGCACCAACTGCTCGACCGGACCAGTCGCACTCTGCACCGGATCCCCGACTTGGCACTGCGCAGCCCCGAACGCGGACGCGACCTGCCCAGAAGGAATGCCGCTTCTCGGGACCGCCTGCACCACCGAAGGAAAGACCTGCACCTATGCTTGCGGCACCGGCAACGGACGCATCTGCAAGCAAGGCGCGTGGTACTCCGCCAACGGCGGTCCGTGCCCGGTGTCCAGTCGGCGCGCCAAGAAGAACATCGTCTACCTGAACGAGATCGAACGACAGCGCATCGCCAGCGACGTTGCTCGACTGAGACTGGCGACCTACGAGTACCGCGACCGTGCCTTGGCGGGAAAGCGCCACCTCGGCTTCATCATCGAAGACGTGCCCGGCAGCCCCGCCGTCGACCGCGACGGCAACATGGTCGACCTTTACGGCTATGCCAGCATGTTGGTGGCCGCGTTCCAGGAACAGTCGCGCGAGATCGCGGATTTGAAAGCGGAAATCGCGCATCTCAAACGCGCGTCTGCCAAAAAATAGCGACGCGACTCGGCCGTATGAAGCCGAGCCAACGGCGACAGAGAGCGGCGCCAACAACGATTTTCAGTAGGCGATTGGGGGCCGCTTATGCGATGGTCCGCCCGAGATCGAGTCGTACCCCATGCCTCACGCCACACGATTCGCGTTTATTGATCTTCTGCGTGTCGTCGCTGCGCAGGTGATCGTACTGCACCATCTGGCCTTCTACGGGCCACTGTCGGATCACGCGTATTCCATCGCGGCAGGTCCGATCGATTGGCTCTTCCTCTACGGCCGTTTCGCGGTGCAAATCTTCTTCGTCACCGGCGGCTATTGCCTAGCCGGAAGCCTCGCACGCCGAGCGCCCGCTCGACCACGCACCTGGCTCGGCCTCATCGTCGAGCGCTATTTCCGCATCGGTCTTCCTTATTTGGCAGCACTGGCGCTGGCCATGGTGGCCAACGAAATCGCACGCCTTTGGATGGACCATCCGTCGATTTCGCCGAGCCCAACGCCTGGACAGCTCGTGGCCCACGTTTTTCTCGTGCACAACGTGCTTGGGTACGACTCGCTGACCGCCGGAATCTGGTATGTCGCTATCGACTTGCAGTTGGTCGCGCTGGTCAGCGTGGTCAACGCCCTCGCCTGCGGAATATGGCGCGAGCGCGGTCAGGCTTTCGCCCGCGCGACGTTGCTGGCGCTGGGCTTGGCCTCGGCCTTCGTGTGGAATCGCTCGGCCCACCTCGACCACTACGGAATCTATTTCCTGGCCAGCTACATGCTGGGAATGGCCGCAGCCTGGACCAAAGACGGCCGCCTGCCCAAGAGCTTCTTCTGGGCTTATCTTCTGGCGGTCGCGGTCTCGCTGCACATCGATTTCCGCACACGGCTGGCGCTTGCCGGTGCCACTGCCGTCGTCCTGATGCTTGCGCAGGGACAGACGTGGCTGGCAAAGATCGCCAGCGCACCCTTGCTGCAGCGACTCGGCCTCATCACCTACAGCCTCTTCCTCGTGCACTTTCCCATCTGCCTCGTCGTCAACGCCTGGTGGTCGAGCCACCTGCCGCAAAAGCCGTGGCTCGCCATCGTCGGCATGCTGGTCGCGTGGACCTTGAGTGTGGTTGGCGCCTTCCTTTTCTACTACCACGTGGAACGGCGCCTGGCTCGGCTGCGAATTCCCGGCACCACGCCCAAACCGAAGCTTGCCGGCGCCGGGACCGTCGTGACGCCCATGGCGGCGGACAGAGGTTCGGCGAGCCACCTAGCGTGACGGCGACGCCAGCGGTGTCGGCACCTGCGTAACTATACTTTTCCAGCGCGGCGAGCGAGCAAAGCGTCGACCACCGACGGATCCGCCAGCGTGGAAACGTCGCCCATTTCGTCCGTCTTCCCAGCCGCGATGGCGCGCAAGATTCGCCGCATGATCTTGCCCGAACGGGTCTTCGGCAGACCCGGGACGATGAGCACGATGTCCGGCGTGGCAAAGGGCCCGATATGGTGGCGAACTTCGTTCTTGAGCTCGCCGAGCAGCTCGCTGCTCTCGCTCCAGCCCGCGTTGAGAATGACGAAAGCGAAAATGCCCTGGCCCTTGATGGGATGCGGGTAACCGACGACGGCTGCCTCTGCGCACGCGGGGTGCGTGACCAAGGCGCTTTCCACTTCGGCGGTGCCCAAGCGGTGGCCCGAGACGTTGATGACGTCATCCACACGACCGGTGATCCAGTAATAGCCATCCTCGTCGCGGCGACATCCGTCGCCAGTCAGGTAATAGCCGTGGAAGGGGCGCAGATACGTCTGTACGAAACGCTCGTGGTCGTTCTGGATGGTACGCGCCATGCCCGGCCACGGACGTTTGATGGCTAAAAGCCCGGTTACGCCATTGCCGTGAATCTCGTTGCCCTGTTCGTCGAGCAAGACCGGCTCGACGCCGAAAAAGGGAAACGTCGCCGAGCCCGGCTTGAGCGCCGT
>CAZTTW010000168.1:0-8147 GCA_964616265.1 uncultured Myxococcales bacterium
CAACAATGGGGCGATGTAATTGTCGTACCGGGGTGAATGTAATTGACAGTCAGCAGTCAGAGCCAATTCCAAAGAAGAACGATCGTAAAGCGACTTTTCATCAGCACCTCCTGGAGGTCGGGATTCCGTCAGCGAGAATAGCTCACCTCCTCACACAGGAGCCTAGGTGTCAGCCTCACGCCAAGAAGCGCTACCGTGCATTCACGAATGCCCGCGCATGGAGCCGGCGATACTCCCGGGGTGACAGGCCGTTGAGCCTCTCGAACATGCGGCGAAAGTGCGCCACTGTCGAATAACCGCACGTCGAGGCAATCTCGGCGACCGAGTCGGTGGATTCGCGAAGCAGCTTGACCGCGTCCGACAGCCGTCTGCGATGAAGATACTGGGTCATTGTCATGTGGTGCACGTCGCGGAACACGCGGTTCAGGTAATCCGGGTTGATGCGGAGGGCGCGCGCAATGCGAGCTGTGGACAGGCGCTCAGCCAGATGGTTGATGATGTACGCCTCGGCTCGGCCCGCCAAGACGGAACCGCGGCGTACTTCTGGCTCGACCGGTGCTCGGTGCACCTCGAGCAGGATTTGCCACAGCATCAGCGCCGCGTAGTACGGATCGATCTTCTGCGATTCCCTATCGTCGAGAAGACGGTGAAAGAGCTCGGCGATGTATTCGGGGCGCTGAACTTCGAGGAGTTGCGGAACGTCGAGAATGCGTTCGGCGATTGCCGGTGGCTTGAAGACCCAATGGATCCAGTAAAACGACAGATCGCGCGCGAACGCGGTAGCGCCCCGATGCCGTCTTCTCGGATACAGGATCAGCGCATGACCGGGTGGGACGTCGAAGCGGACATCGTTTTCCCAAATCGACAGCGTGCCTCGGCGGACGACGATCAGCTCGTAGTCGTTCAACACCCGATCCGGATGTGTCCCTTTGCCGCTGCTCATGAAGAGGCCACAAGGTCCAACTTCGATTCCCAGCGGTGGCAGCTCGAGTCTCACGTCCTTCTCCGGTTATACGGCGCCCCGTCGAGCTTCGAGCTCTAGGCGTACGGTCGCCATCGTCGCCTCGGTCAAAGGAAACAATTGCGCGAGCCCGAGAGCCGCGACCAGCGCAAACACCGGAATCCCTGTGAATAGCGCTCGAATCCACCAGATTGTCTCTGGCGACTGGTTCGCGAGCTTGGGATCGAATCCGGTCACGTAATCGAGCAGCGGTCCGACGATGAACATGGCGGCGGACATTCCAACTTTGAGTACCCACGCGAACGAGGACGCAAAGGCGCCTTCAAGACGTTTCCCACTGCGAAGCTCGTCGTAGTCAACGACGTCAGCGCACATGGACGGAAGCACGACCCACAGACCTGCCGCCGAAAATCCGTTGAATCCGGCGCACAGAACGCTCAGCCAAGGAGACGTCGGTGTGAACATCCACCACGTCGACCCGAAGGCCAGCAAGCCCGTCATCAACGTGTACGTCAGGGCCCATTTCTTGCCGAAGACGCGCGAGAACCTGGCAGCCAGCGGGACACCGGCGATGCCCAGCAACGCATAGGCGATGCCGGAATACAACGTGATGCGGGCAGCGGCGTGCAGGTCGTGAGGACACACGTAGTACGTCGTGGCGTAGTACCCGAGCGAGCCGACGAGGCCTGTGGGAATCGCATAGGCGAAGGCGACACCCAGAAGGACGAGATACGGCTTGCAGCGGAACGTGCCGGTGAAGGTCCGGAAGAACGGGACCTTCTTTTGGTGCTTCGCCTTCTCGTAGTAGGGCTCTCGCACGAAGAAGAAATTCATGAAGCCCGACGCGATCATGATCGCGCCGCAGATCGTGGCCAGCCACGTCGCACCTCGCGCGATGTCCGGCTTTCCGGTGGCGGAGTCGTCGAACATCGGCAAGGTCGCGAACCAGAAACCGGACGCGGTGATGATTCCGGAGAGCTTCTGCAAGGATGCTTTCCAAGCCATGATGCTCGTTCGCTCGTGGTACGACGGCGTGAGCTCGGATCCGAGACTCTGGTGTGCCATGGTGCCGGCGCTGAGGAAGGCCGCGTTCAGGGTGGCCGAGATGAGCATGAACCAGAGCACATGCTCGTGACTGAAGCTCTTTGGCGCGAGAAAAAGGCACGGCAAGGCCAGCCCCGCGAGGAGCGAGCCAAGGAGAATGAAGGGGCGCCGCCTGCCGTGTTTCGTCCGCGCATTGTCCGAAAGCCACCCGAACAACGGATCGGTGAAGGCGTCGACCATCCGCGCGGCACCAACGGCGCTGCTCACGGCGGTGGGCGACAGACCGCGAAACGTAACGAAGACCGGGTTGGCCAAAGCGTTGTAGAGCCAGTGCCCGAAGATGTCGGACGTGCCGCCCATCGCATACGAAAGCTTCCCCAAGAAGGGAACCTTGTTCAGGTTCCTCTCGGCCGTCGCGCTTGGAGAGGTCACTAGAGTCACGTTCTGCGTAGGTCACGAGTCCGACGGCGCGAGGGGCTCGCCGACCAGCACACTAACGGCGAACTCTACCCCAACGGGGCATCGCCGGAGGACCATTAAGAGCAAGGATTCCCGATAAAATGGATCGAATTCCGACGTCTTGCCTAGAAGTGCCTGGGCGCATCTTCCTTCGCCTCCTTGCGCTAGGGATAGACGAGCCCGAAGCCAAGCGGAAACAGCGGCGTCTGTCCGTCGCCGTCGTGGATGGGGATTTGCGAGACACGGGCCGGCCAGGTGAAGCTGAGCTGACCGGCAGGGCGGTAGTCACCGAAGAGCACGTCGGTGATGCCCTCGCCCTCGCTGCCCGGCAGCCAGGCCGCGACGAAGGCATTGGACTGATCGAGCGCCGAATTGCCGCTGCCGTCGGTGAGGATGAGCGGCCGGCCCGAGAACTGCACCACCACGAAGGGGACATTGGCGGCTTTCACCTTGGCGATGGTCGCAAAGTCCGCGCTCGAAAGAGTGGGGTTCGCGTTGTCGCCCTGCCCCTCGGCATAGGGCGTTTCTCCGACCACGACGATAGCGCGGTCCGCGCCCGCGGCACCGCTGCCGTCCGTAGACGTGGTCACGGTGGTGCCACTGCCCGCGAACAGACTCTTGACCGCAGCCAAGACTGTCGTACCTGTCGTGGTGGCGGTCGCCGCTCCATCCGTTCCCAGTCCCTGCCATCCGAGGGTCCAGCCGCCACACTGCTTGACCAGAGAATCGGCACCGCTGCCGGTAACGTGGATACGCGAGAGGCTCTTGGGCAAGGGCAATGTGCCGTCGTTCTTGAGCAACACCAGCGACTGGCGAACCGCGTCCCTCGCCACCGCCCGGTGCTCGGCCGACCCGATGGCTGCCGTAAGGTTGGCATCCATGCTGGTGTCGCCATCGAGCAATCCCATTTCACACTTGATGGTCAGGATGCGGCGAACGGCATCATCGATCCGACCTTCAGAAATGTCGCCGGAGGCGACCAATGAGGACAAGGCCTTCGCAAAATCCGCGGCGGTGTGGGCGCCGCTTGAATGGGACAGCATCACCATGTCGAGTCCGGCATTGATGGCCGTCGTCACTTGCTCGTTCCAACTACCGGACAGTTGGCTGACGGCATCCCAGTCGGAAACCAGGAACCCCTGAAAGCCGAGCTCGCCCTTGAGCACGTCGGTGAGCCACTCTTTTGAAGCCGTCATCTTGGTCCCTTGGTAGCTGCTGTAGCTGATCATGATCGATCCCACCCCAGCTGCGATGGACGGCAAGTAGGGTTGGATGGCAAGCTCGCGGAAGCCCTCCTCGTCGAGCGAGGTCACGTTGCCGGCATTCTTGCCACCATCGGTGTCGCCGTCGCCAGCGTAGTGTTTGGCGCCAGCCAACACACTCTGCGAGTTGCCCAACTTACCGTTTTGCAGGCCACGGACCTCGGCGGCTCCGAGCTCTCCGGCCAGGACGGGGCTCTCGCCGAACGATTCATAGGTGCGTCCCCAGCGGATGTCGCGTGCTGGTGCCACAGTGGGCGCGAAGGCCCAGTTGATGCCTACGCCCAGCATCTCCAGCGCGGTGATACGACCGACTTGTTCCACCAGGGCGGCATTCCTCGACGCCCCGAGCCCGATGTGGTGGGGAAAAATCACCGCGCCTTGTACGTTGTTGTTCCCGTGGATGGCGTCAATGCCATAGAGCAACCCAGAGTGGGGATTGTAGCCGTTCGTGATGTTCAGGTACGACGAAACCAGGTGCGTCCAGTCGGTGCTCTGGTTGCCCGACGAGGGATCTGAATTGCCCCCGCTGAATACCGAGCCGAGGAGCTGCGTGGTCGCTTCGTTCACCGTGAGACCGTTGCTGTCGACGGTGGTCATTTGGCCATAGCGCTGTGCCGGCGTCATCGCGGCAACCAGGGCCGAGGCCCGGGCGACGCAACCGGTGGACGGTGCCCAAGCCCCGCCGTCGATGGCCGCCGCGGCCCATCCGCCGAGGCCGCCTGCATCGTACCCGTACGCCAAGCTGCCGCTCTGCCCGCCCAGGTTGCCGCCCTCACCGGCACTTCCGCTCGGCGACGCCGAACCCGAGCACGCGATCAACGTGATTGAAACGACGAGTGCTGTGACCAGTAAGACCGCTGCGCGCAAGACGGCACACCTTTCGCGCCGTGTGTTCGAATCCAAACGGAGAGCCGCTTTCAACAAAAACGCCGCCTCAAGGCTGTCAGAAAGTCGCGCCATCTCGCGCGACCAAGGACGAAACAAACCGCCACCATCAGAATACAGGAGAATCCTCGACCGTCTTTGGGCGAAAGGGACATCATGGCGCAGCCGCCGGAGCTACTACTCCCAGTGCCTGAAGAGCCTCCTGTCGAGCTTGAAGTATTTCCAGTGCCACCATCATCGTTCGAGGTTCCACTTGTACCGTCGTCGGTGGGTGGCGTTCCCGGATTACCTGTAGCGTTGTCGGCGGTCAGTGACAATACGGCGATCCCGTCGACGAAACTCACGTTCTGCGGACTGTGTGTCGAGAGATTGTAGGCCGAGGCCCAGTTGCCGACTGCCCAGCCCGCCGGAATTGTAGAATCCTGGAACTCGTCGCGCTGCTGCACTTGGAAATTTCCATTGTCATACGAGGAGTACTGCACCCAACTGATGTACTCGTGCACGGGCAGGGTCGTGTTGTTGATGTTGCCGCCGAAGCTGGAGTTGCCGGGCCATAGGTTGAAATGCATCGTCATGCCAGCCGATGCATTCTGGCTGAAGGCAGTTGCCGTATCGCCCGTGTCGCGCCGGAATTCGCTGCCGTCGACGGACCACGCGATGTAGGTTGGCGTCCACTCGATTCGATAATCGTGATACTCAGCGCAGGTTTTGCCCGGCATGGGGTTTATCTGCGTGTGTTGTGCCGCTGGTTTGCCATAATAGGCATTGGTGTGCATCTCGCAGTTGGCGCCAACCTTCTCGAAGTCAATCTCATTCCAATACGCCCCTGCAACCTCGGAACCTTCCTTCCACAGGAAGAACGAGCTGACAACACCGTCACCGGGCGCGTGTTGGATGCGTGCCTCGAAGCGACCATAGGTGTGCGCCTGTGTGCCATAAAGCTCGGCGCTGGCCATGCCCATTGCCCGCACGGGAACTATCGCGGGCAGGCCCAATAGCACAAGGATGGTCAATTGGCGGATCATACGTTTGCCTCCTGAATGTAGCTAGGTACCACATACGATAGAGGTGCAAAGGCTCTTCGCGCGCCCTTCCCGAGGAATTCCAAGAAACGCGAACAACGTGACTGTGTACGCAGACATTCCGTAGAAATGTGTACGCCAACGTCGCCGCGGCTGCGCATTCCGTGCGATTTCTGGCACCGCGCTTCCGGCGCTTGCGTTTGCCGCCATCGAGATTCCCGGCGTGGAGCGGTGTCTGCCATCGGCTACAGCGAGAGCGAGCATCAGGCAGCCCAATCACCGTAGCGGCTCGTCGACCAGGAAGTCAGACCTTGCAGGTACCTCGGGGTACGGGCGATCCGACCACACAGACGAACTGTCCGCCCTGACAAGCGGCATTGTAGACGACGCCGTTCCCGCAACACTCGATGGTCGGAGCACCGCAAGTCGCATTGGGGACGCAACAGCTGACCGGGAAAGAGCAGTCATAGTTGGTCGCCGTGAAGTAGCCGCCCGCCATTAGGCATCCAGAGATTGAAGCACAAGTCCCGCCGGCCTCGGCGCAGGTCGTGGGGTTCGGCTTCGGCGCAGGGGTGATGCAGCACTCCGCGGGCCCGTCGCTGAATTGGCAGCCGGCCGGGCTCTCAGCAGCCACGCTGCCGCCTTGGCTCACGCACGTGCCCTGTTCCATGCAGATCCCTCCGGCCTTTTCACAGGCAGCCGCTTGCGGTTCCGTTCCTCGCCCGCCCGTCCCGCCCTGGCCGTTGGCGCCGCCCGCTGCGTGGCCACCTTGGCCCGCGACTCCGCTGTTGCCGCCGCGTCCGCCGCCCCCACCGGAAATGCAGCACGCGGAGCCAACGCCCGAGCCACAGGACAACGACGGATTCATGGTGCCGGAGGCACAGCTTCCGGGAAAGACGCCGACGCACGTGCCGCCAGCTTCGGTGCAAGTGGTGACGGGGACCGAGGTGTTACCTCCGGTGCCGCTCGCGCCACCGTTTCCGTTCGTGCCGCCAAATCCGCTGGCGTCGCCGCGGCCCGTGCTGCCGCCAGATCCGCTGTTGCCGCCGCGGCCAGCGCTGCCTCCGGCTCCGCCGCTGCTGCTGGCTCCACCTGTCCCGCCAGCCCCGCCGGGCATGCAGCAGATCGAGCCAATCCCCGAGCCGCACGACAAAGAAGATAGGGTGACGCCCGGGCAGCTTCCCGGCGCGACAGCGACGCACGACCCGCCGGCTTCGGTGCAGGCGTTGCCAGGCAGCGACGTGTTGCCGCCGGTGCCGATGTTTCCACCGGTGCCGTTCGTGCCGCCGGTGCCGCTGCTGCTGGCGTCCTTTCCGCCCGACTGGCCGGCATCAGTCTTCCCGTGGAGGGTCGTGTTGCTCGACTCACAACCTGTCAAAAAATAGGTAACGCTCAAGGCTGCCAGAGCGAGGCATCGAACGGCGATTGGTCTCGTACGAAGAGCGGTCATTCTTGGCGACATGGGAACCTCTGTGTGTTGTCTCCAAGCTAGTGACGGCAAGATGACGATCGTTTCAGGGCAGCAAGCGTTTTTGACTTTGCAAGGAGCGTCTCCGCCATCGCTGAGTTCAGAGCGTACTGGCGATTACGGACTGTACGGGCGCGGCGCTACCTTGGGCGTAGTTCCCTCAACCCAGGCTGGGCTTCCCTGCGACGTGATGGTGACACTGGAGCTAGTCAAGCCCGAGGCAGTAGCCTCGATGACTGTCGTGCCGGCGTAGTAGGTCCGAAACTCGATCGCGGCTTGGCCGTCGCGAATCGCGATGTCCGACGCCGAGCCGCCACCCGGTGGGGTAAAGGTGATGCTCGGTCCGGTCGGGAATTCGCCCGGTCCGGACTTGATCGTGAGTGTCACGGTTGCAGTGTTGCTGATCGCCGTGCCGCTGGCGTCCACGACGGTGACGTAAAGCCACGCGTCCTGCGTGCCGTCCACCGCGGAGAGCGTCGCGGTGCTCGACGTGAGCTTCAAGCCCGCGGCCGTGCCAGCGGCTGGCCAAGTGGGCGGTGCTACATTGAGGTTGGCGTTTCGATACCAGTAGTACGCTCGCTTGGGGATGCGGAAGTTATCGATGATGCCCGAGTTGATGTATTGCGCGCTCATCTGGCTGGAGTAGTCGAACATGCACCACCGGGAGATTCCGCTGCGCCACGCGGGTTGGGCAGCCGTTCCGTTCGATACGGTCAGGTTCGCCCAACCGGGATCGTAGTTGCCCGGCCGAGTCGAGCTGACGTCAGCGCCGTACTCTGAGACCATGTTGGGGATGCCGGGGTTGTTGTAGCCGGTGCCGTCGCCGTTGTAGCCGGCGATGTCGCCCAGCGTGCCGGCCTCCGTGCCGGCAATCTTCGACTGTGCCCCGCCGATGGCCGCGGGGCGTCCGGTGGGCGAGGGATCCAGCTCGTGGGTCAAGGCGACCTCTTTCTTGAGCAGCGCGCTCACTCTGTCCGCAGAGCCGCTGCCGTTGAAGAAGTCCTCGTTGCCCATGCTCCACACGATGATGCTCGGGTGATTGCGAT
>CAZTTW010000169.1:0-8145 GCA_964616265.1 uncultured Myxococcales bacterium
AGTGGGCCTGCTTTGAGCCTCTCGAACCAGGTTTCGGTCTCGACTGAAGAGCCAACCGAAGAGGGTGTCGTCACTTGATCCACCCTTTGACTGTGGCTCGCTCTTATTCACAGAACGTCCACAATCCAGTCACGAGCGTAACAGAATTGCTGCGAGGTCGGGAGCTGAAAGTCGCCCGACCTCATCCGTGCCTCAGAGGACCTCAATAGTCGCAGCCGGCGAGAACGGTGGTGCCGGGCGGTGTGCTGGGACAGGTTCGGCACTGCATCTTGAGCTTGGTCCCCGGCTGGAGTGTCGCCGCACTGGCAGTGGCGGGGCGCACGACATCGACCCTCTGACCATTCACCGGACACCGCGAGATGTCGTTCGTCAGCCGCCAGCAATCCGTCGACGCGTTGGCGCTCGTTGCGCCGTCAGGGCAGAGAGGAAGAGCTTCGGCGCTTTCCGAATAGACTACACCGGACGGATTGTTGGGGTCTATTAGAGGCAATTGGTAGACCACACGACAGTCCGGCTGGAGGCCGTCTGCTTCGATGTCGGCGTCGACCAGCTTGTCGGCGATACACGGGTTCTGCATCTTTTGGGAGAGAGCGTCGCCGATGGCCTGCATCGAATCCGAGAAGTCGGTCTGGCAAATACTGAACTTCAGACCGTTGGAGCCGAACTGGTCGATGAAGGCGGCCTCGCGCAGGCCCGCGGCTGCGCCCCATCCGGCGGCGGTCGCATCGAAGCTTGACCCCGAGGGCTTGTGCAGAGGATCGTAGCAAACCGGCCACGAGTCATAGATGGTCGGGTGGGCAGTGTCTTGTACTGTCGGGTTGGGAACCTGGTCGATCTTGTACTGGGCGCTTGCCATATCGGAGTCGGAAAGCGGCCAGCCGAAGATGCCTGCAACCAAGATCTGGTCGGTCGAGGACTTGAGTCCCTTGATATGGTCGGCGAGTGTCTTGACGCTCTTGAGTGGGCTGCAGCTGGTGGGAACGGAAGTGTCGGTCGAGACCTCGCCATCGGTCGGGTTGGGGCAGGCGTCGGTGCGAGCGGAACAATTGGTCAGCGCCGTCGAGAATGTGTGCGTCGTGGGGTAGCCAGGGCCCGAGTCGCTCAGGTTCGCGCCGCTACAAGTGTGCGACCGGGTGGAGCAGCGTAGGCTGGCCGACTCGGTGGCCAAATTGGTGCCGCCCGGGCTTGTGCCGAACATGCCATCGTTGGTCGCGGCTGAACAGTCATCTTCATCGCTCAGGAAGATGAGGCCGAGAGTAGCGTTCGGACGCAGGAACGCTGTTTGCTGGGCTTCGTTGCCGATGCCCTTGGCGGCCAGCGCGAACTCGAAGGCTTGCAGTTGATGCTGCTCGCCGCAGCCCAGGGTGCCGAGATTGCCAGCCAGGCACGCGAAGACGTTGTTGAGGTCACCCGTGAAGTTGACCGGCGCTCCGGACTTGTACTCGAGAAATTGCGCGTTGGGACTGCCCACGCCGCAGCTGGTAGCGTTGATCATTTGGAACCTGCCCAGATCTCCGTAATAGGAATGGATTCCATCCGGCAATATCTTGGCGCTGCAGGAGCCAATCGCATACGCACCGCCGGTGCCGAGATCGCCGTCGATGATCGCAACTCGCAGATCGGGCAGGATTCCGTTGTCGGGATCCTTGAGTGCCCCGATCAGCTTGGGAAACTGCGCGGTCATCTTGGCCTGCTTCGCCGCCATGGAGGGAGAATTGTCGATCATGAACACCATGTCGAGCATCCGGTTCGGCGCAATGTTGACGTAGTAGTCGGTCTGTTGCCCGACGCCCAACACGCTGCTGATCGGTATGTTGCTCGCTCTATCACAGGTCGCAGCACCGCCTCCTTGACAAGCAAGGGGCGTCACAGCGTCTGGCCCCGAGAAGTCATTACACATACAAAGCCTTTTGCAGCAAAGCTCACCCTTCACGAAGGGGACACCGCAGGTGAAGCCGCTCTTGCACCGACGGTCGAGAGGGTTCGAGGTGTCGCGAAGCTCACCCTCGCAGTCGCTGTCTTGGGTGCACTCGGCAGTGCAAGTGGCCTGTGTGGCCGGATTGGGCATCCAATTCCCGGCGCTCTCGACGACCGGTTTGAGACAAATGTTGCTCGGACATGTGACGGCACTGGCGTTGTACACAGCTTGGTTTGTCCATGCATCTACCGCGACATTGCACGGCTGCCCGGTGGCCTCGCTCTTGATGGTTGGGCCACCACACACTTCGCCAGCAGCCATGCACTTGTTCGTTGTCGGGCAACACACAGAGCCCGTCGCACAAGGGCACGCCTTGTCGTCGAGCGGCACAGTGCCCACGCAAGCCACAATGGAAAGAGCGAGCGACGCAAAGGCCAGACATCTTGTTGGGTTCATCGTGAAATCCTCTCGAGGAGAAACGAACCAGTCTTCAGTCTTGGACCAATACTTTCAGAAACGATCCGACAACTGAAGCTGGCCCAAGCCAACGTCAATTTGCGGCGATGAAGAGTTGGGCGGCGACGGCGGCTCGTGCCCCGCGAGGATCCAGGTCACAATGCCAGTTGCGAGCGCAGCCCCGGCAATGGCAAAGGCCACGGTCGCCGCCACATTGCGCGTGCGAATGCCGTCATTCAAGTCGGCGGCGCGCTGTTGGGAGGAATTCAGGGCTTCGTTTCGGAGACGAGAACCGTTCCACAGCAGAAGGCCGCCCGCGACGGCGCCGACCGCCACGACCGCTCCACTGGACCAAAGGACGACCTTGCGTGCAGATCGGGGTGGCACCGGAGCTGACGGACGATGCACGACCACCAGGTTTTCCGAGGTCTGATCGAACGGCAGGGAAAAGATCAGACTAAAAGCTTGGTGGGCCGCGCCCCGCTCGGCGACCCGCGAATCCACGAATTCGGATGCGACAAGCGCCAGGCTCTCGTCGGAGGCCGGTACGGTCAGCTCCTTGCCGTCGTCCAGACCACGCACGTAAAGAGGGCTGGCACCACCCGGGCGGACCAGACGAAAGCTCCGCCCTTTGGCATTGTGGAAGTCTACGAACCGCACGCCTCGCTGGTCCTCAATCAAGTAGTGTGCGGACGGAAAATTCTCGTCAATTGCGAGTGAGCGCCCAAGCCCGCTTTTGAGATCCAAGAGCTGAGCCGATGCGGTGGATGCCCGGGCGAATACGTGCGGGCGGTATTTCTCGTTCACGATGGCCTGGTTCGCGCGATCGAGAAAAGAGGCGATCTCGGCATAGGTGATGCTGCCATCGCCATCGAGATCGGCGGCTCCGTACAAGCCCGAACGAACTTCGTGACTGAAGATGCCGGCCTGGAAGGCCCCCCACTCGTGGCTTTCGTTGCCTGACGAGGTGGACAGCAAAAGCCCGAGATTGCTTCGCCGCCCGAGCTCCGAAGTTGCGGAAAAGCCCTCGACTTTGCGGCGCTCGCCTCCAGGACCGCGCTCGCCGACCAGGAGATAGGAGTAACAAGCGTCCACGATGAGGTGGTTCTCATCTGCCCCGATTGGATCGAGGATTTCGCGCGCCAACTGATCTCCCGACAGGCGCGCGTCCTCCAGAGTGATGTACGAACCCGCCGCATCCACGTTGCCGTGTCCGGCATAGAGGACGTAGAGCGTGGTCTTCACGCCTCGTTCGTGGGCTCGGGCGATCTCCGCGGCCAGCTGCGAGACGACCTTGTCGAGAGAAGAGCGCGTGGGCGGCAGGGCCTCGGCAGCCGCCTGCGGCGAGAGCGCCATCGTGTCGGCATCCAAGCGTGCGAGCAACTGCGTCTGCGCGCCGAGCGCGCGAAACAGCTCTTGGTACCGAACCGCATCGTCGTCGGCATAGAGCAGCGTCTTGAGGTCGGCATCCATGCTGCGATTCACGCCCATGATGAGGGCGAAGACGGCATTGCGCGGAGGTTTGTCTGCGGCGCGCACGGGCGCTTGCCACAGTAGGCTCAGCGCCGCCAGAAGGATGCCCAGCCGCTTCACGGCCGCACCTCGAACACCATCGAGCGCAAGACCTCACCAGTATCGGCGTCCGCCGAGAATTCGCCGCGTGCCACTCTGGCCTCGACCGTGCGCACGTCGAGCGCTTTGTCCATGAACAGCGCATGCACGGTCAGCGACGGCCCCTGCAACGTGTGTCGAACCGCCTCGGGCAGCTCCTTGAATCCAACTTGGTTCGTGATGGGCACCGCCTTGGGATTATCCGCCGGATCCGTCCAGGCTGGGTGGTACCAGGCTACGTGACTGGCCCCATCGATGCCGAAGATCATCAGGAAAGCCTTGCCCACCTCGTTGCGGTAAGCAAAGGCCAATTCATCTGCGGGAGAAACGACGTCGCTTGCACGCATCGATGCGCGTTCACCCTTTACACGAAAAACAGCTACCTCCAGCGCTTCCGGGTTCTCGATGCCTTTCCCGCGTGAAGCGATGCCATCACCCGAATGGGATGGGGCCAAGACCAGCCACAAGGCAGCGGCGCCCACCGCCGAAAAAGCGCCGACGGTCCAGCGCAGGCGTTGACGCCGGGGCCGCTCCCCCTCCGAGGCGAGACCGAGGGCTGTCGCTAAGCGCTCGCCCGGCCCCGTTGCCTTGGGATCCAGTTTCTCCGCGGCTTGGTAGGCTTCGTTAGCCGCGCGTCAATCCGCGCCTGTCGGGAGATGGTGGCGCAATTGCTGCTCGTCGGTCGGGGCAAGTCCCCTGGTGAAATGCCCATCCACTAACCGTCGCAGGTCATCGTGGCTCGTGTTCATGGCTGTGCCCTCTTGCGCAGGTAGGCGCGCAGGTACCGGCGTATCCGCAATTCGCGATAGGCGAGCGTAGTGCGCGGCATCCCCAGGCGGCGGGCGGCCTCGCGCTGATCGACTCGTTCCACGAAGCGCACGTGAAATAGCGGCCACAGCTCCTCGGGCAGGCCGTCGCGCCGGAATCGTTCCACGAAAAGGTTCAGCTCGGCCCGCTCCTCCATCTGCCGAGCCATGGGGTCGATTGGCTGCGGCGCATCCCGTTCCTCGAGATGCGTTTCTCGTCGGTGGCGCCGCCAGAAATCCACAGCCAGGTTGTGCGCCAGGGTGGCCAGCCACGAGCGCATCGAGCCGCCGACGAAATTCCGGCGCAGCTCGGCGTTCGAGAGCAAGCGAAAGTACAGTTCATGCACGACGGTCTCGCGATCGGCCCCACGCAGAACTCGCCCCACCGTTGCGTCCACGGTCGCGTAGGTCTCACGGTACAGCAGCCCGAAGAAGTCACGCTCTCCCGCGTGAAATCGCGCCAGCGCCGACTCATCGTCTAGGCTGAGGGGCGCTTCGAAAACCATGATGGGGTGGGCGTCGACATGGACCACCTCATCATAACGATTGGGTCGAGCTCCCTGGACGAAGAAATCGAAGAAGATCCGAATCCGCTGGCCACCGTGATGGCGATGACCTGGCAGCCTTCGTGGCGAACCGCTTGATGCCGGCCTGTAAGTGAATGTGACCAGCACAAGACAATCTGGCCCTAGATTCTGTTTGAGGAGCCAAGAGACGTCTTCATAATCGCTCTCATGCAATCGAGGTTCACCGCTCCATCGAGCTTTGCCGCCACCACTTCGGCCATTTGCCTCCTGTTCGCGGCCATGCTGGGCTGCTCGAGCGGGACCACGTCGGCCCCTTCTGGAGGGCACGGCGGTGGCTCGGCAGGTACCGCGGGAACCGGCGGGATTCAGGGGAATGGCGGTACGGCCGGCTCCGGTGGGTCGGGCGGTAGCGGCGGCACGATGTCCACGGGCGGCAAGTCGGGCAGCGGCGGCACGGCCGGTGGCGGTGGCCAGACCACCTCGGGCGGCTCCAACGCCTCCGGCGGCGCGACCGGAACGGGTGGTTCGACGGGCACAGATGGCGGCCAGAGCGACGGAGCGGCTCCAACGCCAGACGCTAGCAGCGATGGCGGCTTCACGGTGCCTGTATCGGGCAAGCTTACGGTGACCGACTTGCGAACCAACAACCTCGCGAGTCCCCTCGGCATCGACACAACGCCCGTTCTATCCTGGACTGTGACGTCCGACGGCTTCAATCAAGTGCAGACACACTATCAGATCGAGGCGGCGGTGAGCCTCGATGACCTGACTGCCGAGAAACAGCTGCTGTGGGATTCTGGTCAGACCGCGAGCGCTGCCAACTATGGAATAGCCTACCAGGGCAAGGCACCCGTCTCGCGCCAGCGCGTGTATTGGCGGGTGAAGGTTTGGAACAATCAACTTTCGTCCGAGTGGAGCACACCGGATTTCTGGGAGATGGGTCTGCTTTCGTCCAGCGACTGGAGCGCGCAATGGATCAAGAGGAATCAGTCCCAGTCGGACGCCAGCGCTCCGCTCTGTGCTTCGCACTTCAAGGTCGACTCCAGCAAGCAGGTGGCACGTGCTCGTCTCTACATTACCGGCCTCGGCCTCTATTACGCCGAGGTCAATGGCAAGCCTGTTGCCGACTCGTACTTCGATCCAAGCGAAAGCGATTACCGGCGACGCATCTTCTACTCGACCTACGACGTGACGAGCTTGGTCCAAGTGGGCGACAATGGTCTCGGTTTTCAGCTCGGCAACGGAATCTACGGTAACGGCGTCACGCCCAACGGCGGCCGTTATGAAAAGTCGGACGGCTTGCCTTACGCCGCTGTGGGCCTTCACGGTACTCCGAAGGGCATTGCACAGCTCGAAGTCACTTACACAGATGGTAGTACCGGCACCGCGGCCAGCAGCAGCTCATGGCAATGCACGAACTCCCCCGTGACCTTGAATACCTGGTACGGAGGAGAGGACTACGATGCGGGTCGGGCGGCCGAGCTTGCCGATTGGTCTTCGTCGACGAGCACCTTTACCGGTTGGACGGCAGCGGTGGTCGTTCCGGCAAGCGAGCTGCCCGGCGGTGCGCTGCGCACGCGACCGACACCGCCCATCCGTATCGTCGAGACGTTGTCCGACGCCAGCATCACCAAGGGTCAGTTCGCCAGTGGTGACGGCTGGGTCGATGTGTCCCACAATGGTGCCGGCTTCGAGGGCATCAAGTTCCTCGCGACCTTGGGCTCGAGCCCAGACTACGCAGGCGTGTCGCTCCAGTTCTATCCGGCGGAGATCAAGACCAGCACCGACGTGGACCAGAGCTCGTCCGGAGCCACCGACTACGACACGTATACGTTCTCGGGGCGCGAGACATTGGGTACCACTTGGAATCCGCGCTTCGTCTATCACGGCTTCCGCTACTACAAGCTCGTCCTCAATCTGCCGTCCGGACGGAGTCCGAGCGACTACGGCTTTGCCGACAAGGCGGCCATGCTATCCGACTTGATGAACAAGAAGCTCGCCTTTCTCGGCCACACCGTGCGTACCAACAACGCCAAACCCGGCTCGTTCACGTCGTCGAGCAGCAGCCTCAATCTGATTCACACGATCATTGACCGATCCATCGCAAGCCAAATGTATTCCGAGTTCACCGACTGTCCGCACCTCGAAAAGCTAGGATGGATCGAGACGTCGCACTTGATGTTCCCATCGGTCGCCGACACCTACGACATCCGCGCGTGGATGAGCAAGATCGCGCAAGACACCGTCGATTCTCAGGTGACGGGCGCCAGCGATCAGGCGAACCAGTCGGGCGGCACCCTCGGAACCGCAGGGTTTGCGCTGGCCATTGCACCACCCTTCCAAATCATCGCCAGCCTAAGCATCGATCCAGACTGGAACGGCGCCATCATCTTGATGCCGTGGGAGTACTATCAGGCCTACGGCGATCCTTCGGTCCTGCGCAGCAGTTACCCGGCGATGCAGAAGTACTTGGTCTGGCTGACCACGAAATACGCCTCCAGTCAGTACATCATCAATGATGCTCAAATGGGCGAATGGGGTCAGTATCAGGTCAGTACGCCGTCCGCGCTGGTGGTGACGGCCGCGTTTTATCGGATGGCCAACGTCATGGCACAAGCCGCGACCATGCTTGGCGACGCTACGAACGCCCCCACCTACGCCAAGCTCGCGGATACCATCAAGACGAATTTCAATGCGAAATTCTTCGATGCCACCCAGAACACCTACAGCGGCGATACGCAGGCGAGCAATGCCATTCCGCTCTTTGCCGGCATGGTTCCCGATGCTTCCATCCCGAAGGTCCTCGACCGCCTCGTCACCATCACCC
>CAZTTW010000170.1:0-8136 GCA_964616265.1 uncultured Myxococcales bacterium
GCTTTGCTGTTCCTGCTGTTGCTGGATCTGCTGGATTTGTGCCTCGATGAGCTGCTCCTGCGCCTGATAAAGCGCCAGCTCTTCCTGCTTGGCTTCCGCGCTCAGACTTTGGTCACGGGAAACCTCGTTGATTTTCTTTTCTACCTGGGTTAGCTGTCGCTCCAGCGAGGCGATGGTGGATTGAGGATTGCCGCTGGCGGGAACCACGGTCGACACGCTTGAGCATGAATTGATGGCCATAGCGTCCTTTCTCGTCCCTTTTACGCCAGGGCTATCGGCACGCTTGGGCGGAATGATAACCGTGGTGTCTCGCTGAAAGAATGACAACGGGGCAGATGGCGGAGCGATTTGTGCTTTCCACAGCACGCGGTGGTTCTGCCCGACCTCCCGGGTCAGGATCCTGCCCTGCCTCGAGGTGTGACGTGCTCGTTACAGCTCGGGTCGAAACGTGTCGATGAACCTGAGACTCGGGCCGATGGCGCCCCTCCCGCCTTTCGCATGGGCAATGAAGCGCAATTGACGATGGCCTCCGACGACAGCGTGCCGATCAGCATCGAACGTTCCAGCGCCGGAACCAGCCGCCCGACCATTGCCGTGCTGATGGACTATATGACCCAGTTCGTGGGCTCGTACGAGGCGCAATTTCGCGACGCTTTTCACCTCAAGTGCCGAGAGCGTGATCTGAACCTTCTGCTGGTCTACGGGGGTAGGGTTGACGATGCCTATTTTGGGTCGCAGGCGTCTGTCGGCCTGTTTGACCTGATTCGATCCTCGCCCGTGGACGGGTTCGTAGTCATGGCGCCGGTGATCGGATCCACTTGCGGTGCGACGAGACTCAGGCAGTTCGTCAAGCGGTTCGACGCGATTCCGAGTTGCAGCGTCGGTCTCGAGGTCGCAGGAATTCCAAGCATCGTGGTGGATAATCGCGGCGGCATGGAGGCCGTGGTCGAGCATCTCCTGTGCGACCACAGTGTTCAGCGTCCCCTCTTTCTCGGCGGACCAGCTGAGAACAGCGAGGCCATCCTGCGCTTGGACGCCTACAAGCGCTCCCTTGCTCGTCACGACCTGCCCATCGACCCGGCGCTGATCAAGACCGGAGACTTCGTTGCCCGCGGTGCTCACATCGCCATGGAAGAAGCGCTTGGGTCTGGCCTTCGCTTTGATGCGGTGGTCGCCGCGAATGACACGATGGCCTTGGTCGCTATCAACGTCTTGCTTCACCACGGCTTTCGGGTGCCGCGCGATGTGCTCGTCACAGGTTTCGACAATCTGGCTGCCGCGGGGTTGGGCAATCCGCCCCTCACCACGGTGGCCCAGCCCTTCGACGTCATGGCAGAGTACGCAATTCGTGCGCTGCTCGAGCCGCGCGAAGGCGGCAGCATCAAGCCCTGCCGCACGATTTCCACCGATCTCGTGATTCGGCGTTCCTGTGGATGCAACCGGGCTGCCCTCGGTCACACGTCGCCGGTAAAGACGGTCGCTGCCCACAGTGCGGCCGAGTATCTGCGCCAACATCGCGGACGGCTGATCGGCGAGATAGTCGCCACCATGGGCACGAAGATCCAGAGTGGCGAGCGCGACGCCATGGTGTTGGTCGAGGGGCTGTGCGCGGAGTTTGACAGTAGCAAGGGTCGGTTTCTTCAGGTGGTCGACGAAATTCTTGAGGAGACCGGAGATGATCGCAGGCATTGCCGTGCTCTTCAGAATGCAGTGACCTGTTTGCGGGAGAACTTCCGCGTCTTGGTGTCGACCGAGATCGAGGACCTGTGGCACGACGCTCGCGACCGCATCTTGGCGACGTTCATGCGCAGTCAAACGCACGAGAGCGTGGGGCTCGAGGATTCCTATTGGCGACTCATCGAAGCGGGAGAACAGCTTTCGCACACCATCGATTTGGATTCGCTCAAGAAGAAGCTGGGCATTGTTCTGCCCCACTTGCGCGTTTCAACGGCTATTCTATCGAGGTGCGTGGACGAATCGCCGGAGATGCTCGCGCCGTTTGTTTGTGTGGTCGACGGACAGGCAAGAGAGGCTCTTGACAGCCAGTATCCGGCGCGCGAGCTCTTTCCTCCGGGCACACGGCCGGGCAAGCGGCAAAGCATGCTGGTGTTTCCCTTGGATGGGAAGAACGGACATGTTGGGCTAGCCATCTTGGGCTACAACGGACAGGCCCTCGGCCAGCAGCTGTTGCGCAATCAGATCGCCTCGGCCCTGTCCAACGTTCGCATCTATGGCGAGCTCGTGGAACAGAACCGGCGCAACGAACGCAACATTCAAGAGCGTGCCGCAACCATGAAGCGTCTGCAATCGCTTAGTGTTTTGGCCGGTGGTGTCGCGCACGACCTGAACAATGCACTGGGGCCCTTGGTCGCACTTCCCGACGTTATCCTGAATGACGTGGAAAAGGCCGGCGTCATGGATAGTCTGCCGACTTTGCGGTCTGACATCGACAGCATCAAGGCTTCGGCGTTGCGAGCAGCGCAGACCATCAAAGATCTGCTCACACTGGGGCGGCAAGGTCGAACCAGCAAAGAGCCCCTCGACATCCGAAAGCTCATCACATCCTCTTTGCAGACCGAGTTGTTGCGTTTTCTCGGCGAGGCGAAACCCCAGGTAAGAATCACCCTCGATGTCGCCGAGCAGCCCATCGCGGTCTGCGCGTCGGAAGCCCATCTCATGCGAGCCATCTCCAACCTGGTTCGCAATGCGGTAGAGGCGATCCGTGGAACCGGCCAAGTGGTCATCAAGCTCCGCAAGGTCCATCTTTCGAAGCCCCTCGATGGCTACGAGAGCGTCGATCCCGGTAGTTATGCCGTGCTTTCGGTCAGCGACAGTGGCGACGGAATCCCCGAGCACGATCTCAGCCGGATCTTTGAACCCTTCTTTAGTCGCAAGCGAGTCGACCTGCAAAGCGGCAGCGGTCTCGGACTGGCCATCGTTCATGGAGTCGTCAAAGAGCACGAGGGTTTCGTGGACGTGGCGAGCACGGTCGGAGCAGGGACGACCTTCAGCTTGTATTTTCCATGCATCGACAGCACGACTCCAGCCCGCGAACCGGTGAGCCTTGCGCCTCGCGGGCAAGCCAAGCTGCTTCTCGTCGACGACGATGGCATTCAGCTGCGAACGTGTGCGCGCGTCCTACGGCACTTGGGCTACGAGGTCGACGTGCTCGATAGCGGCGAGAAGACACGGGCGAGCTTCGTGCTCGCAGCAGCCAAGGGGAAGAGTCCCTATGATTTAGTGTTGATGGATATGGTTCTTGGCGAAGGCCCGGATGGTCTGGCGATCATTGAAGAGATCCGCAAACTGTTTCCCACACAAAAGGCCATTCTGCTGAGTGGATACGCACCAACCGAACGGGTGGAGTTGGCGATGCGGAACGGGCTGACTTGGTTGACCAAGCCGTGCACAAGCGAAGCCCTTGCGAAGGCAGTGCATGCGCTTGTTGGCTAGCTTGCTCGTCCGTGGTCTGCGAGAGCGAAAGCGGGGCAGGTGGTGAATGGGTGCCGCTGTTTTCCTTCGTGCGCGTCGAGGCAGTGATGGCGGTCAGATGGGTCTTCACTGGCGGGCTCATGCTGAAGATACCCATCCCGGTTTCGTGACATCCGCGCTCGCTACTCCCGCCCATGGTAAAGCCGCGTGGGTCTATGGCGCATACGCTCCGTAGGCGGCCGCAGCGAGATTCGACGTGTGGAAGTCGGCGGACCCGGGGTCGAGGAACGAAGGATCGAGGACCACGTTGCCCGTCATGCAACTTGCCCCGCTCGGTACAGTCCCGTGGACGACGTTGTCCGTGAACCGGTAGTTGCTCCCGGTGGCGGCAGGACAGCTGTTGATGACCTGGAACCCCGCAAATAGGATGTTGCTCGTGAAGGTCTCATTCTGCCCGGCGCTGCTGTCGTCGAGGACGATTTCGCCTCGCCCCGCCGCCGAGGAGAGCAGGCCGTTGCGATAGAATGTGTTCTTTCTGACGAGCACATTCGTGTACGCCGTGTCCACGGTACGAATCCCTGAGTAGTAGTTCGCGTAGGTCAGGTTGTGTTCCAAGGTGACGTTGCCGACCGTGCCGCTGCCGCTCCCGTTGAGGACGATGCCATCCTCATAGTCAGCGTGTCCATTGTCGTGTATGACAGTCTCGTAGTGATGGTGCAGCTCACCGACATCCGGGATCTCGATGACCGTGCCCATGCCGGGCGGGTGGAAGGCTCCGGTCTGTCGGAAGGTGACGGCAATGGCGCAGCAAGGTTGGGGGAAGGGAGGGGCGGGTCAGCCGACGGCGCGGATGGTGCCCGCGATGGCGTTTTGGCGAGGCACAACCGCCGATCGAGCGGGCTGCCTGCTGTTACTTTTCTTGCTGCTGCGGAAACGGGGGAGCACAACTGCTGGCGACACAGATGACCAGAGCCGCCTCGCCCGTGAAGGGCTTCTTCTTGCAGTCGCCGACGACGCCAGCTTCGACCTTGCACTCGTAGTATTTGCCGTCGAGGGTGCTCTGCCGGACGGTCCAGCCATCGAAAAGAACCGACTGGCACTTGTGGATCAGACCGCGCGAGCACTGACAGCGACGAAGCGGCGGATTCTGGATCGACAGCTTGGTTTCGCTCTGCTCGCTGAAGACGACCTCGCCCGTGGTGAACTCCGCGCAGGTCTTCACTTCGCCATTGACGATCGAGCACTGCTCGAAACGAGCCGGCGTCGTGGGAGCGGCGAGCAGCAGCCCTGTCGTGCCAGTCGCCACGAGAAGCACCACGACGAACCTGAACCGCGCCAACGCTGTTCGCATGGCTCCGATCCTACAACACGTTGGGCTCGCGGACTACGGCGTTAGACAATATGTGCGGGAGGGACGAATATGCCGTTGAACTTGCTGGTATGCGCGGTTGCCGTGATCGCTATCGTTTGTGCGGATGGGATCACGGTACCGGCCCGTGCATTGCCCTTCGCGAGCCCCAGTGCGTCGGGCACTTTGGCGCCGGTCCCAAGGAAGATCTCGTCAGGTGTCTGCCCACTGAACGCTGGATGTGGCATCTTCGTGTTGTGCTCGTTGACGTGGAATTCGACCATCGGACGAACACGCGCCACACGGTGGACACCTCGTTCCGCCAGAGCAACCGCCAAAAGGAACGGTGCCATCGGACGAAGGTTTTAGGGCGCACGATAGTGATCGCCTTGAGCACCGGGCCGAAGACGGGGGCAGCGAGAGCGAGCACGAGCCGATCTTGGGCACGCGGGCGGGGCTTGGCACGGAACGATGCAAGACGATGATCTGCTGGCGAAGGACGACATTCTCCGCGAGGAGGGCGGCGCGGGATTGGAAGATACCCGCGTTTGACAACCAAACGCCTATCAGCGGCATCTAAACAGCATCCTCGTGCTCTCACGCCAGAGGAGCCAAAGAATACTGAGAGGGCACAGAACTGCGCCCAATCACGCAATCCAAGCGGCGAAGGAGAGCCCATGTCAACCGAAGCAAAGTGTCCGTTCCATCACAGTACTGGCGCTGGAACGTCCACCGCGGACTGGTGGCCGAGCCAGTTGAACCTGAAGATCTTGCACCAGAACTCGTCGCTATCAGATCCCATGGATCCGTCGTTCGACTACGCCAAGGCTTTCAAAAGCCTGGACCTGACAGCCGTCAAGAAGGACCTCCTGGCGCTGATGATCGACTCGCAAGACTGGTGGCCGGCGGATTTCGGTCACTATGGCCCGTTGTTTATTCGCATGGCGTGGCACAGCGCCGGCACGTATCGCATCGCTGACGGTCGCGGCGGCGGGGGCGCTGGTCAGCAGCGCTTTGCCCCGCTCAGCAGCTGGCCGGACAACGTCAACCTGGACAAGGCCCGGCGGTTGCTATGGCCGATCAAGCGGAAATACGGCAAGAAGATCTCCTGGGCCGATCTGATGATTCTCGCGGGCAACGTCGCTCTCGAGTCGATGGGCTTCAAGACCTTCGGGTTCGGTGGTGGGCGCAAGGACGTCTGGGAGCCCGACGAGTCCGTCAACTGGGGAAGCGAGCGCAAGTGGTTGGCGGACGAACGCCACAGTGGTGACCGTGAGCTTGCCGACCCGCTCGGCGCCGTACAGATGGGATTGATCTATGTGAATCCCGAAGGTCCGAACGGTAATCCGGATCCGGTCGCGGCCGCCCGGGACATCCGCGAGACGTTCGCGCGCATGGCGATGAACGACGAAGAGACCGTGGCGCTGATCGCTGGCGGGCACACCTTCGGCAAGACCCACGGTGCCGGTCCGGTGTCCCATGTGGGGCCTGAGCCGGAGGCCGCCGGTATCGAAGAGCAAGGCCTCGGCTGGAAGAGCAGCTTCGGCACTGGTAAGGGCGGTGACACGATCGGCGGCGGCCCGGAGGTCACCTGGACCACCACGCCCACGACGTGGAGTAACAACTTCTTCGAGAGTCTGTTCGGATACGAATGGGAGCTGACCAAGAGCCCCGCCGGCGCACAGCAATGGACGGCCAAGAACGGAGCGGGCGCTGGCTCGGTGCCGGATGCCCACGACCGGAGCAAGCGTCACGCACCGACCATGCTGACCACGGATCTTTCGCTGCGGTTCGACCCCGACTACGAAAAGATCTCGCGGCGATTTCTCGAGCACCCGGACCAGTTCGCCGACGCTTTTGCTCGCGCGTGGTTCAAGCTTACCCACCGTGATATGGGACCACGCGCACGCTACCTCGGCCCGGAGGTGCCCGCCGAGAGTCTCCCCTGGCAGGACCCGATTCCCGCACTTGACCACAAGTTGATCGACGCGAAGGACATCGCCCCCTTGAAGGCCCAGATCCTGGCCGCGGGGCTCTCTGTCTCGGAATTGGTGTCGACCGCGTGGGCATCCGCATCCACCTTCCGTGGGTCGGATAAGCGCGGCGGCGCGAACGGCGCACGTATCCGCCTGTCACCGCAGAAAGATTGGGCGGTCAACCAGCCCGCGCAACTGGCAAAGGTGCTTGCCACGCTGGAAGGCCTGCAGAAGGGGTTCAATGTCTCGGCTACGGGCGGAAAACGGGTCTCACTGGCCGATGTGATCGTCCTGGCGGGTTGCGCGGGGGTGGAAAAGGCGGCCAAGAATGCCGGCCAGGACGTGACGGTTCCTTTCACGCCGGGGCGCATGGATGCCACGCCAGAACAGACCGACGTGGCATCCTTCGCGGTGCTCGAACCAAAAGCGGACGGTTTCCGCAACCACGTCAACGGTCTGAGTAGCCTGCTGCCTGAGGCACTGTTGGTGGACAAGGCACAGATGCTGACCCTGACCGCTCCCGAGATGACCGTGCTGATCGGCGGCATGCGGGTGCTGAACACCAACGTCGGCCAAACTCGGCACGGCGTCTTTACTCAGCGCCCGGAGGCTCTGACCAACGACTTCTTCGTGAATCTGCTCGACATGGGTACGGTCTGGAAACCGGTCTCGGATACCAAGGACGTGTTCGAAGGACGCGACCGCAAGACCAATGCTGCTAGGTGGACCGGCACCCGGGTCGACCTGCTCTTCGGCTCGAATACCCAACTTCGGGCCTTGGCCGAAGTCTATGGCAGCGCGGACGCGCAGGAGAAGCTCGTGCGGGATTTCGTGGCGGCCTGGAACAAGGTGATGAACCTGGATCGCTTCGACGTCGCGTGAACTAGGGCCTGCCCGTTCGGTGCTCTAGCCGAACAAGGCTTCGTTGGATTTTCGCGCACAGTCCGTCGACGACGATGGCTTTGCCATCGACGGAGATCGCGGGTACGGCGCCCATCAACGCGTTGGTTCGGAAGACAGATTCGGCTTCCTGCAGATCCTCGACCATCATGGGAGAGCGTGGACACGCAGGTCATTCTGTCGGATGACTCAGATATCCGGTTGCCGTGAGAGTACCGTCATGAATGAATCGCGATCGGTCGCAGTGATGGTGTCGCCCGCTCCGCCTTGCGAGGTGCCGGTACCGAAGTCGAGCACGATTGTTTGTACGTCGCCGTCCTTAAGCGGAATATCGGTCGTCCGTTGACGAGCCTCGAACAGGCTCCCCCGATCGTCGAAAACCAGACTTCCTTCGAGCAGTTCGCAGTCGACGCCCGACTGAATTAGCGCGCCCCCGACCTCCGCATGGTAGCCCCATGCGCTTCCGAAACCATAAGTTGA
>CAZTTW010000171.1:0-8106 GCA_964616265.1 uncultured Myxococcales bacterium
CCACGCGGAGCTGTACGGAGAGGCGCTCGCTGCTCTGCAGGCGGGCAAGGATTTGTCGACGATGCAGATCTACCTTTGCCCGGTGTGCGGCCACCTCGAGATCGGATCGGCTCCCGACAAGTGCCCCGTGTGCGGCGCTGTCGGCACCAAGTTTCAGTCGGTGAGCTAACCCGAAGCGCGGCCGTCGATCGCCGGCGGCCGCTGCTTTGACTACGTTCTACGAGCGAACGAAAGCGTCGTAGATGGCGCGCATGCCCTTGCCGAGATCGGCGGCGCTGACGCCGACGATGATGGAAATTTCGGACGCGCCCTGGTCGATGATGCGCACGTTGACGCCGGCATTGGCGAGCGCGCTGAAGAGGCGCGACGAGACGCCAATCCTGCGGGACATGCCGTGTCCGACGGTGGCGATGAGCGCGAGATCGCGTTCCACCTCGATCGAGTCGGGATCGCAGGCGCTGCGGATCTCCTGCAACACCACGTCTTCGCTTTCTTGGAAGTTCTTCTGGTCGATGACCACGCACATCGAGTCGATGCCCGACGGCGAGAGCTCGTAGCTGATGCCTTTGGTTTCGAGAATGCCGAGGACGCGCCGACCGAAGCCGCGCTCTTTGTTCATCAGTGTCTTTTCGATTTGCAGCAGGCAGAAGCCGTTGCGTCCGGCGACCCCGGCGATGGGGCGATCCGCGGCCTGGTTCTCGGGCACGATCAAGGTGCCGGGCGCCGACGGATCGTTCGTGTTCGCGATGCGGATGGGAATGCCGACCTGCTTGCAGGGCAGGATCGCCTCCTCGTGGAAGACGTTGGCGCCCGAATACGCCAGCTCGCGCAGCTCGCGGTAGGTCACGCGTTCCATTGGCGCGGCGTCGGGGACGACTCGCGGATCCGTCATGAGCAAGCCCGAGACGTCGGTCCAGTTTTCGTACAGGGTGGCGCCCGCGGCGCGCGCGGCAATGGCGCCGGAAATGTCCGAGCCGCCGCGCGAGAACGTCTTGACCTTGCCCTGGGGGCCGGTGCCGTAGAAACCTGGCAACACGAAATAGCCTTTGGCCGGTAGGCGGGCGGGCAATTCTTTCCAAGTGCGCTCGTCGACCAGGCCGTTCGACGTGAGGAAGACGTTGCCCTCGGCCTCGACGAAGGTGCCACCGAGGTAGGCCGCCATGATGCGCGCCGAGAAATGCTCGCCGCGAGACGCGATCCAATCGCGGTCCGCGCCGGCGCGTATTTGCTTCTCCAGATCGTCGATGAGGTCACCCATGCTGGCGCTGACGCCTAGCTCATGTTCAATTTCCGAGAAGCGGCCGCGCAAAAGAGCAATCGAGGGGCCAGGATCCATGTCGCGTGAAACCATCTCGTGAATCGACAGGAGAATGTCGGTGACCTTGGGATCCTGCTTGTGCCGCTTGCCTGGCGCGGATACCACGACCGCGCGCCGGTTGGCGTCGGCTTTGATGATGGACGCGACCTTGCGGAATTGAGACGCGTCGGCCAGCGAGGTTCCCCCGAATTTGCAGGCAATGGTCATGATTCTCCTTGGTACGTGCGCGAAACAGCCCACTACTTCCCCGATCTGCAGAGGCGAATCAAGATCTAACCAGCGATCGCCGTTGGACGATACGCCATCGCCGAGCGTCAGGGTTCGACGTACCCAATGCCGGACGCGTTCGGGCCGGACCCAGTCACCGTGTGCGCGACTGTCGGGCGGTGTGAATAGAAATGCACTTGCCCTCGTCTAAAGACCAAATCGCTGTGGTGTCGCCATGTCGAATTGGGTCGCGAAAATAGTCGCATTGCTCTCTCTGGCGGGATTTGCCATCGCCATGCTTGTGCTTGCGACCGGCTCGTCTGAAGCGGCGAAGAAGTACAGCCTTCCCGGCTCCGTCGCGCTCGGCGGCGAGTGCGCAGCATTTCAAGATTGCCATGCGGTCACCGGCAAGATCATCGAATGCCGCTGCACCGAGCAGAGCCGCCACCCGGTGTGCGTCGCCGACCTCGACGTCGGCCAAGATTGTTCGAACGCGATCAGCGTTTCGTCCGTGTGTCGGCCGGGTACACGCTGCACGCCGACCGAGCCGGGATCGGCGAAAGCCATTTGCCTGCTCGCTGCGAAGGCGGGCGAAGCGTGCGGACCTGGCACTGGCGGCTGCGAGGATCCGGCCTTCTGCGGCAGCAACCATGTGTGCGCGGTCGGACAAGCCGAGCTCGGACAAACTTGCGGGCAGCACGCGGAGTGCAAGGCGCCGTATGTTTGTCCGGGGAGCAAGCACGTGTGCTCGCATCCCGCGAAAATCGGCGAAGCGTGCGAAACCAATTCCGAAGGCCGTTCCGAATGCGTCGCGGGCGCCGGTTGCAACGGAAACCGCTGCGTGGCCAAGAAAGCCGATGGTGCGGGTTGTACCTTCGATGAGGAATGCTTGACGGGTTTGTGCGGAACGAGTGGCTGCGGTCTCGGTCCAGCGTCGGGGAACGTGATCGCCAGCTGCGGGCCCTGAATCGGGGAGGTCGTCATGATCCCTTCGACCGCCTGCAAGCTGTGTCTTGCAAGCGCCTGTGTGCCGGTCGGGCGCAACAAGCAGCGCGAATTCTTGCACTGTCCGCGCTGTGGCCTGGTGTGCGTGCCGCCCGCGTTTTGGCTTTCTGTCGACGACGAACGCGCCCGCTACGGGCACCACGACAATGTGCCGACCAACGCCGGCTACGTAGACTTCTTGGGGGAGGTCGTGGATTTGGTCGCTGCCTTGGCTCCGCCCGGCGGCAGCGTTCTCGATTTTGGTAGCGGCGAAAACGCCGTGCTGACCGAGCTTCTGCGCCGGCGGGGTTTGGTTTGCACGGCGTACGATCCGCTCTACGGCATAGGCCACCGCGTGCTCGATGAACGCTACGACGTCATCGTCTTGTGCGAGGTCATCGAGCATCTGCACAACCTGCGCGCCGAGCTCGCGCGCATCGGAAACTGCCTCGCGCCGTGGGGCAAAGTCGTCGTGCGCACGCGCTGCTATCCCTCGCTCGAAGCGCTGCCGACATGGTGGTACGCGCGCGATGCGACCCATGTGAATTTGTTTTCGCGCCAAGCCCTCGAGTACGCCGCCGAGCTTTGCGGCACGCGCCTCGCGGTTACGGGCAAGCCAGATATCTTCGTGTGGTCGCGGTCCAACTGAACCACTGACCGCGGGCCGGACGCCGTGGCCGACCATCGGACGCGGCTCGACGCCAGCCGGACAGAAGCGGTCCGCGGGTGTTCCGAAAGGGCAAAATTCGGCCGGTTTCCGTCGTCGCGGTTTTTGGCACTGCTTTCGCTTTAGTGCCGGCTCGTGCTCACTCACGTCCTTTCCGCAACCGTCGTTGGAATCGAAGCCTCGCCCATTCACGTCGAGGTGGACGTGGCGCAGGGACTCCCCGGCTGCCACATCGTCGGGCTGCCCGATGCGGGGGTGAAAGAAGGCCGTGTCCGCATTCGCGGCGCCATCGAAAACAGCGGCTTCAAATATCCGCTCCGTCGCATCACCGTGAATCTGGCGCCGGCCGATCTGCGCAAGGACGGCGCCGCCTTCGACGTTCCCATCGCCGTAGGCATTCTGTCGGCCGCTGGCGTGCTGCCGCCCGAGGCGAATGACAACTCTCTGTTCGTCGGCGAGCTGGCTCTCGACGGTACCGTCCGGCCGGTGCGCGGCGTCTTGCCGATGGCGGCTTATGCGCGTGCGCGGGCTATTCCACGCCTGTTCGTGCCGCGCGAGAACGCCGCTGAGGCAGCCATCGTTGGCGGCGACTGCGCCATCGTTCCCGTCGGTCATTTGGCCGAGCTCGTCGAGGCTCTTCGCGGGGAAATGCAGGCAGCTCCGCGGGCGACGTGCCCGCCGTTCGAGCCGTCGACCGGCGCAGATCTGTCCGAGGTGCGCGGGCAAGAGGTCGCCCGCCGCGCCTTGGAAATTGCGGCGGCGGGCGGCCACAACATCGTCTTCGTCGGGCCGCCCGGGTCGGGCAAGACCATGCTTGCGCGTCGCTTGCCTGGCCTCTTGCCGGCCCTTTCGTTCGACGAGTCGCTGGAAACCACCATGGTCTATTCGGTGGCGGGCTTGCTCTCGGGCCGATCGCTGGTCACCGAGCGTCCGTTCCGAGCGCCCCATCACACGGTCAGCGTCGCGGGTTTGGCGGGCGGCGGCCCGTCGGTGCGTCCAGGCGAAATCTCGCTCGCCCACAACGGTGTGCTCTTTCTCGACGAGCTTCTGGAGTTCGGCCGCCCGGCGCTCGAAGCACTTCGCCAACCGCTCGAAGAACGCGAGATCGCCGTGGTGCGTGTCCGTCGCACGGTGGTGTTTCCAGCCGACTTCATGTTGGTGGCGGCGCTCAATCCGTGCCCCTGCGGTCACTTCGGCAACCGCGTGCGTACCTGCATCTGTTCGCAAGCGGCGATCAACAGCTATCGCGCGAAACTCTCCGGGCCGCTTCTCGATCGCATCGACATGCACGTGGAAGTGCCGGCGCTCAGCTACCGCGAGCTTGCCAGCAAGGAAGCCGGCGAGTCGACGGCGGCGGTGCGCCAGCGCGTGGAAGAAGCTCGCCTTCGTCAGAAGCAGCGAAGCCCGCGCTCGAACGCGCGCCTCACGTCGGCCGAGCTTCGTCAAGCTGCGGTCCTAGACAGCGACGGGCATCGCATCCTCGAACGTGCCGTCGAACGACTGGCCCTTTCGGCGCGCGCCATCGAGCGCGTACGGCGCCTCGCCCGCACCATCGCCGACATGGAGGCCTCGGCGGACGTACGCGCTCCGCACGTAGCAGAGGCGCTGCAGTACCGGTTTCTGGACAAGGAGGTGGCGTAATCGCCTCGCCCGCCTCCTGCTCGGACTGCTCATCCATTTCCACGGCGCGACCCTCAAAACCGGCCTACGCCGGTTCCGCCTCTCCGTGCCCTCCCTCCCCTCTGTGCGCTCTTTTCTCTCAACCCCAAACTAAGGAGATGAACTATGTCCACACTCAAAGAAAAACTGAAAGCCGTTCAAACCGCCGTGTCCGCCATCGAAAAGCAATTCGGCAAAGGTGCCATCATGTCGCTCGGAGGCGAGGCGGAAGACATCGCCGTGATTCCCACGGGATCGGTCGGCCTCGACCTCGCGCTCGGCGTGGGTGGCCTGCCGCGCGGGCGCGTGGTCGAGATTTACGGACCGGAATCGTCCGGTAAGACCACGCTGACCCTGCATGCAATTGCTCAAGCACAAAAGGCCGGCGGCGTGTGCGCCTTCATCGACGCCGAGCACGCGCTCGACGTCACCTATGCCCGGAAGCTGGGCGTTCGCATCGAAGACCTGCTGGTTTCGCAGCCGGACCACGGCGAGCAGGCGCTGGAGATCGCCGACAAGTTGGTGGCCACCGGCGCCATCGATCTGATCGTCGTCGACTCGGTGGCGGCGCTGGTTCCCAAGGCGGAAATCGAAGGAGAAATGGGCGACTCGCACATGGGTCTGCAAGCGCGCCTCATGAGCCAGGCACTTCGCAAGCTCACCGCTGCCACCAGCCGCAACAACACGTGCGTGGTCTTCATCAACCAGCTTCGTCAAAAGATCGGCGTGGTCTACGGCAACCCCGAAACCACCACCGGCGGCAACGCGCTCAAGTTCTACGCCAGCGTTCGCCTCGACATCCGCAAGACCGGCGTCGTCAAGAACGGCGAGCAGGTGGTCGGCAACAAGACGCGCGTGAAAGTAGTGAAGAACAAGGTGGCCCCGCCGTTTCGCGAGTGCGAATTCGAGATCACCTACGGCACCGGCATTTCCGCGGTCGGGGAAATCGTGGATCTCGCCAGCGACGCAGGCCTTATCGAAAAGGCGGGCGCGTACTATTCGCTCGGCGGCGAGCGCATCGCTCAGGGACGCGACAAGGCTTGCCAGTACCTCGGCGAACACCCGGCCCTGGTCGACGAGCTACGCGAGAAACTGGTCGCCCTTCGCAAAGCCGAGAATGCCCGCTTGGGTGCGCCGGTGCCGCCGATCGCTAGCGAGTCCGCGGCAGCGTAGCGTATACAGGCATGGCTTGGGGACGTGAGGGGGCTAGCGCTTGGGCCACTCGCTCGGGTGCTGCCTCCTGCCTCACACGGACCTCGTCTTGCGCCGATCTCGCGGCCGTCGCGGTTCGGCGGTGAGATGTCAACCTCCTGGATTAGCGTCTGCGACCGCGCCGGAGCGCCAGTACGAGTCCGAAAAGCAGCACCACGGTAAGGCCGCCGCTGGACCGGTGGCCGCCGATCGCGCAGCTGCATCCTTTTGAACTCTGGCTGCCGCCGCCATTTGACCCAGCCAAATCAAAGCCACTTCCTCCGTCGGAGCTACCGCTGCTGGGACCGCTATCTGCGCCCACAGTCTTGGCGTCCGAGCCGCCCATCATCGAGTCCGTTCCAACCAGTGCGGTATCCAGGTCACCCATTCTCGTATCGGGCACGATCGTGACGTCCGTGCCACCATCTGCCTTCGCCGCCGATACGTCAGGCGTCGGGGCGTCAACGCCGCCAACTTTGACATCGCTTCCGATAGAGGCATCTATACCGCCAGCTGCGGGGCAGACCAAGCCTGCATCGAGCTGGACTCCCGTGCAAAGAGGCGTCGCCCCTCCAGAGCAGGTCGTGCAGACCCCCAGCGGCAAGGTACTACACGGGGTGACCAAGGCTCCGGTTCCGCCATTTCCCGGCGTAAAGGTAATCGTGTACGTCGCGCCCGCGGGAATGCCGAGCCCCTGCCAGTCCAGTTTCAGCGTCGATCCGTCATACGACATCGTCGAGTGCGGATTTGATTCAACAATCGAGATGGTCGCACCTGGTCGCACCAGGTTCCGGATGATTAGGCCGTGAAAAGGCGCTCCGGCAGTGAAATTCACCGACCCGACAAAATCTACGACGACGCTGTCCTCTAGGACCGTCACACCGTAACCAGGATCACATCCCAAAAACGGCGAAAGTACTTTCCGATCAGGGGAAGCGCCGTCGGCTCCGCCTGACACGACCAGGACGTTGTAAGGCCCATCAAACGCTACGGCCTCGCTAGGCACGTAGTGCCCCATTGAAACTGTGGTTCCTGCGAATCCTCCGGCCGACGCGGCAGGTCCAACACAAAGACTGAGAAGAGTTGCTACCAAGACAGCTGCCGAACGCATTTTCTATGCTCCTGTTGTTTCCCGTTCGCTCGCCAAGCACCCGGCGTCAACGAAGGCTGTTGAGACCGACCAAGCCGCATCTGGTGTGCTGATACTGCAGGACTCCCAGATCCGATGCAAGACTAAGATTGTCCGGTTTGTTCCGGCGGGTTGACCAATCCAAGCCTGAGCAACTGAGATCTATCTCCTAGACGAAGCGCCGGTCACTTGGCGATCTTGACGATCCCATGTCCGTAGTACGCGATGGCGTACACGCTCGTCTCATCGACCAACAACGAACGTCTGTCGGTTCCGAAGCCATAAGGAGCAGGAGCGCCAAGGTATCTGCCATCGTAGACCCACACGACCGGGTCACCCCCGGTGACCGGAACTTTGATCAGCCCGTCCAAGATGTAATAGACGTTCGTCCCGTCCGAGATGGCGGTGCCTCCACCATTGTGTGCGCCCGACGCCAGAAGGTTCGGCGTGCCACCCTGAACGGACTCTCTGTAGACATTGCCGGAGAAGTGATCCCGCCAATACACAAATCCGTCGTGCACCCAGGGATAAACGTTGTCGAAATCAACGTACGTGTCGCCGTTGGTATCAATGACCTTGTTGGGGACAAGGACAGTCGGGACGCCGCCTCCCACGGGAACCGAGAGAAGCCAGCCCGAGTACGCGAGCGGCGAGCCGACCGCGATGGCACCGCCATAGGTTTGCCCAACCGTGTAGTACAGGTTGGTGCCGTCGGAGATTAGCCCATTGACACCGGGAAATCCAATGGCCGTCCCGAGGACCGGGTCGACGGCGCTGGTGCCTTTCGTGTCCACGACTGTCTTTGGGGTGCCACCGGCAAGAGGCACACTATAGATTCCGCCGCCATCAGGGTAGTAAAGGTTCGTGGCATCGATAGCGATGTCACCTAGACCAGTCGGCGACGAGGTCTGGGCCAATAGAAGGGCAGTACCGGCATCGACGCTGCCACCT
>CAZTTW010000172.1:0-8081 GCA_964616265.1 uncultured Myxococcales bacterium
CGCTCGATGTCCGTCAGGGTGGCGATCACTTCGTCCGCTACGACCGTCAACGTTCCCGCAGGAATTCCCGCGCGCTCGCGCACCTCGGGGCTGATGCGCGAAAGGCGTTGTTCTCCGTTGGATCCAAGATCGAGCGTCTGAACCAGGAGATCGGCGATATGCACGATGGCCGTGGCGGGCGTGTGGCCGCGTGGCCCAGCCGAGTGATGGTTCGCAATGGCGTCGCGGAAGAACGGCGGCAATGTCCACGAGGTCATCAGCGCCGCGCCGACCGCAGCGTGATCGCAGCCGAACACGGCGCGCTCCGTTTCCTAGAGCGTCTTGTCACCGTTGCCATGGCGTTCGAGCGCAAGCTGGGCGCGCTCGGGCAGGAGTTGGTACATGGCCAGGCTGCCAATGTCGTGCAGTAGCCCGGCCACGAAAAAGCGCTCGATGTTGCTTTCCCGGCGCAGGCGCGCGAGACAGCGCGAAGCGATGCTACAGGCCAAGCTGTGTCGCCAGAACGAGCGCATGCTGACCAGGTTCGAGTCGATACCCTTGAACTGCGACAGCACGACCGTCGCCAATACCAGGTCGTGCAACTGGCGCGTGCCGATGATGCGAACGGCGTCCTCGATCCCGTCAATGCGGCGGGCGAAGCCGTAAAAGGCGCTGTTGGCAATGCGAAGCAGGCGCGCGCACAGGGCTTGGTCGTAGCTCAGGATCGTGCCGATGCGCGACGTCGAGCTGGAAGGGTGGTTGATGGCTTTGTCGACTTGGAAATAGATATTGGGAAGCGAGGCCAAGGTGCCGACGCGAGCTACGATCGTCTCTGGACTGATGGGCGGTCCAAGAGGATTGCGTGCCGGCAGCGGCTTCGCAGGAGTCATGGCGATGGTAGGCGCGGGTTTCCCGATGCGGGGAGCTAGCCGTTCGGCGATAGAAAACAGCTCGACGAAGGTAGGATTGTTCCGGTCCTCCTTGCCAAAAAAGCGCACGAATGCCTCGGAATACTCGGGTATTGCCGACGGGACCTCACCCGCCGCAAGCTCGGGCGCCACCTCTCGGACCTCCTCCTGGGGATTAGGCAAAGGCATTTAGGACTCTCTCACTTCTGTTATCGGCACGCCTGCCAGAAACTTGACGCCCAATCTGCTGCGGCGCGGTCCAGAACTGGTAGGTTGCATTCTCCATGCAAGCCGAACGCAAGCGCATCGGACTTGCCGTCCTGGCGGCAGCGCTCGGCTATTTCGTCGATGCGTACGACCTGATTCTCTACAACATCGTTCGCGTACCAAGCCTGCGCGGTGTCGGCGTTGGCGAGTCAGAGCTGCTCGGCGTCGGTGTCGATCTACTCAATGCCCAGCTCATGGGCATGCTCGTGGGCGGCGTCCTGTGGGGTGTGCTCGGCGATCGCCGTGGTCGGCGAGCGGTGCTTTTCGGTTCCATCTTCCTTTACTCGGGGGCGACCCTCGCCAACGGGCTCGTTCATTCGCTCGGGGCGTACACCGCGTGCCGCGTGCTCGCCGGCGTAGGTTTGGCCGGAGAGCTGGGCGCGGGCGTGACCTTGGTTGCCGAGCTCTTGCCGAAACGCACGCGCGGCCTTGGAACCATGCTTGTCGCTGCGGTCGGCGTGATGGGCGTGGTGACGGCTTCCCTGGTGGCGGGCCTTTTCGCCTGGCGCACGGCCTATCTGATTGGAGGCGCACTGGGCGTCCTGCTGCTGCTGTTGCGTATCGGAGTAAGCGAGTCCGGTTTGTTCGCCAAGGTCCAAGCGAGCGCGGTCAGCCGCGGCAACTTCTTCGCACTTTTCGGCCGGCTCTCCACGTGTCGCAAATACCTCAGCGTCGTGCTGGTGGCGCTGCCGATCTGGTTCGTCATCGGCGTCATCGTCACGTTCTCGCCCGAGCTCGGCCGCGCCATGGGGCTCGCGCCCGCGCCGCAAGCCAGTCGTGCGGTGCTTGGGTACTACGTCAGCCTCACGGTCGGCGACTTGACCACCGGTTATCTCAGCCAGCGCTTCGGTAATCGCAAGCGTGTGCTGGGCGCCTTCCTGGGCATCACCGCGCTGGTCGGAGGCGCTTACTTTCTCGTCGGGGCGCACTCGCTCGCCGGCTACTACGGTCTGTGCTGCGCACTCGGATGGTCGTCCGGCTACTGGGCTATCTTCATCACCATGTCGGCCGAGCAGTTCGGGACCAATCTGCGCGCGACGGCGGCCACGACCGCGCCCAATTTCGTCCGGGGCGCAGCCGTTCCTCTAACCCTGGCCTTTCGCGCGCTCGGGCCACGGCTCGGCATGCTTCGCGCAGCCGCTCTGTTGGGTGCGCTGGCGCTCGCCGTCGCCTTTGCGGCACTTGGCCAACTCGAAGAGACCTACGGCAAGGACCTGGACTTCGTCGAGTAGCCTCTGGTGTCGAGTAGCATCTGGGTTGACTCCGGGCCGTTCCGCCTCGACAATCGTCGCCGTGGGCCGTGGTTCGCCGTTGGTCCACGCGGATCCCAACCTTGCGTCCAGGAGGACACGATGAAGCGAATTTGCCTCTTTCTTGTAGCTTCGGCGATGTTTGTTGCTGCCTGCAAGGAGGAACCACCCCAGGTCAAAGCCCCGGCTGCGCCCGCCTCGTCCGCTCCGTCTACGCCACCGGTCGCGCAGCAAACCGTGGATGCTGGCGCGGCTGCGGACGCTCGCCCGGGTATGATGGAGCGCTACGCAATTTGGAAGGCGAAAAAAGAGGCCGACGAGAAGCTTGCGGCTCAGCTCGCCGCCGAGGAGAAGGCGCGCCTCATCAAGTTCGACAAGAGCAAGCTGCCCAAGCATCTGGCCCTGCTTGCTTTCGAAAAGAAGACCCGCGAGGCGCTCGACGAGGCGGCCGCGAAGTTGAATGGCAAGATCGACGCTGCCGATCAGCTCAAGAAGGTCGCGACGTCCCAGCGGAAGGCGATCGAAAAACAAGCCGCGGTCTTACGCGCCATGGATCCCAAAGGTGGCAGCTCGGCGATTGGCACCGATCACGATGTCGTCCTGAACCTTCTGGCCAACGACTATCCCGAGGCGATTTTGGCCTTCTTCGAAGGGCAGACGACGCCGCTGGCCGAAGTGCGTGCCGAAATGGACAAGCGCGAGAAGAAGATCAGCGCCTGGCTGGAAGAGATCAAAGACAGCGGTAAGAAGTAGCAAGGTGAGACGCGGGCGCGGTGGCACCGCAAAAACTTGAAGGTTGATGCGATCCACGTGCTCCGCACGGGCCATTTCCTGCATCGAAGCATGCGAGGAGGTGCCTTTGTCGCGATTACTGGTTCGTGCCTTTTCGGTTTCGATTGATGGCTTCGGTGCCGGCGTAAAGCAAGATCTGGAGCATCCGCTCGGCGTGGGTGGTCCAGAGCTCGTCGACTGGTTCTTTCACACCAGCGTCTTCCAGCGGATGCATGGTGCGGGCGAAGGCGAAACCGGCCTCGATAATGAGGTCTGTGCGCAGGGATTCGAAAACATCGGCGCCTGGATCCTCGGACGGAACATGTTCGGTCCCGTGCGCGGGCCTTGGCCGGACGAAAGCTGGCGCGGCTGGTGGGGCGACGAGCCGCCCTACCATGTGCCCGTCTTCGTGCTCACCCACTATCCGCGCGCGCCTATCGCCATGAAGGGCGGGACCGAATTCCGGTTTGTCACGGAGGGAATCGAATCTGCCCTTGCGCAAGCGAAAGAAGCCGCCGGCGGCAAGGACGTGCGGCTGGGAGGCGGGGTCGGTACGATTCGGCAATACCTCCAAGCTCGCTTGATCGACGAGCTTCATCTTGCCATCTCGCCCGTCGTGCTCGGACAGGGCGAGCACCTGCTGGGCGGTCTCGACTTGAAGGCGCTCGGCTACGCGTGCGCGAAGCACGTGCCTGGCCAGAGGGCAGCCGCGCACGTGTACCTCCAGAAGCAGTCGTAGACAGGCGATCTCAGCGCGGCCCGGGCACGGGCAGCACGATGTTCTCGCATTTCATTCGGACCGGCCGCTGCTCCTCGGGGAAAGCATAGATCAGCTGGCGCGTGCGTTCCTGTCCGGCAGGAATGGCTTCGGCTCGATCCGCGGCCGCGTTGATCTCTTCGTGTCGGTCGACGACGCGGGGCCGACGAGCCAGGCCTTTTCCCTCGAGAACGCAGGCCTCGTACGAGAAAGTCTGCTCCTCGCTGCTTTCGTTTCGTGCGGTCACGATGGTCCAAATGAGCTTCTCACCCGTGTCGGCCGTGACGAGAACTCCGCCTTCGCCCACGTAATCGCTCGGCCCTTCCCGAACCTGGCTCAGTGTAACGCCCCATCCGTCTGCGGTTTTCGACACGGGGCTATTCATCAAAAGGGCCGAGGAACACGCCGGAAATTCGCCGATCCACAGGCCAAGCAAAACCATCGTACGGAAAGGACGCATGAGATTCATTTGCATTCCTCCAAATCGCCGCAGGGAACCTTGACCTCCGTCTTGTAGGACAACGATCGGCGAAAGACAAGCGGCTCCGAGCCATAGGCGTCGAACCGGCGGTGCGATTGACCCGACGGGAACCATCGTCCAAGCTTGGCGCATGTGCGGCCGCTACAGCATCGCCGTCGGATTCGTCGAGGTTTGCGACCTATTCGAGGTGGAAGTCGTGGATTTCTTCCGCGATTGGCGGCCAACGTACAACATCACGCCCAATTTTCGCGGTGGCACCGAGCAGCCGATCATCGTCCGCTCGCAAGCGGGCGCGCGCGAAGCTCGACTGGCGCGCTGGTGGTTCATTCCCGACGATTGGTCGCGGCCGCTCGAAGAGCTGCCGAGCTCGTTCAACGCGCGCGTCGAGGATCTCGATAAGCGGCCCTTCTTTCGCACGGCCTTGTGTTCCAAGCGGTGCATGGTTCCCGCGTCGGGATGGCGCGAATTCAAGGGTGAGCGACGCAACAAGCAAGCCTATCACTTCAGGTTGGCCGATCCGCTCTTCGCCTTTGCCGGACTATGGTCCACGTATCATTCGCCGGTGGGCGAGGTGATTGATTCCTACGCGATCGTCACGACCGCCGCCAACGCCAGTGCCGCCGAGATTCACGAGCGCATGCCGCTCGTTCTGTCACCCGACCACTACGGTGTCTGGCTGGACAGTGCGCTGGATCCGCGTCCAATTCTGGCGGAGGAGATTGCTCGCAGCCAGACGAGGACGCTCGACTATTTTGCGTCGAATCCCATCGGCAATAATGGCCGGTTCGAGGGACCGGAAGTCATCCAGCCGGCGACCACCACGCCGCGACAGTACGAGCAGTTGTCGCTGTTCGACTCTACCTCGGCCGAAAAACCGTAGAGCGCCGCGCTGTCGTGTGGCGGACGATGGCCGGGGCCTTCTGAATTCTGGTACAATAGGACCAAGTGTTCGCAGCCGAACGCCAACTGCTTCACGATTGTCGACGTCTCTATTTGGTAAGTCTCAACGAGCATGCCCTCCCTTTCCCGGCCTGAGCGCGTTCGATTCTCGACGGCATCTATCTTTTTCTTGGGCGGCATCATTGGGACGGGGCTCAACGCCGCTCTATTGGCCTTTGCTCGGGTCAAGCTGGGGTGGCACACGTCGGCCGCGTTCTTCTCCGGGACGATGGCAAATCTGCTCTTTCACCACGTCTACTACCACCTGATCTTCGTCAATCGCGAAATCAAATTGCGGACGCCGTTCTGGCTCCAGCTCATGCTCTACCTGCTTATTTCGGCGGGAGCCGCGACGGTCGGCTGGGCGCTGCACGACGGGGTCGGGTTGTCGTTGGGACTCACCGCTTCCGTGCTGCTCGGCGCGATGGCCGTCACGAATGCGGTCGTGAACCGCATTTCGACGTTCGGCGCGGCTTCGCCGGCGCACATTGAATATGCAAGCATGGGCGAATCGTTCTACGCGGATCAGACCAACAACGAGAAGGTCAATGCGATTCGCGCCTGGTTTCACCGCTCGCGCTTCAAGCGACTGCATGATTTTGTGGCCGAGCACTACCGTCCCGGCATGGCGGTGGCAGACATAGGCTGCGGTAATTGTCTCTGGAACACCGACAAAGTGCCCGTGACTGGCGTCGACACGAACGTCAGCATGCTCGGTTGGGCCAAAGCCAATGGCACCCTGTCCGACTACAAGGTCTCGGCCGATCTTTCGAAGTCGGGCCTGCCCAAGACAGCTTTCGATTTGGTTGTCATGTCGGAGACGCTAGAGCATATCCTCAACTTGCAAAGCACTCTGGACGAGGTTCGCTCCGTCTTGAAAGACGACGGCAAGTTCATCATTACGGTGCCCTATGATTTCTTCTTGGGTCCCTTCTTCATCATGTTCAACGTGAACTGTCTCTACCAGGGCTACGTCAAAGGCAGCCGCTATCATCGTTACCGTTGCGGCCACGTCAATCACTTCACGGTTGCGCGCTTGCGACAGTCTCTCGCCGACGCAAGCTTTCAGTTGGATTCGGTTCGAGTCGTCAACGGTCTTTCGCTCTTCGCGGTGGCGTCCAAGCAGAGGCGCTGAGCCGCTACTGAGCGGTCTTTCTCCAGGCGTGCACTTTGTCGCCTGCCTCCACACAACCGAGGTGACCTTCGCTCATCAGGTAGTACCACGGGACTTCGTCGTAATAGTACGAATACGCAAAGTGATCCGAGACGATTTGCGGAATGGTCTTGCCCGGCTCGTGGCGTTCCCTTTCGATCACGTCGGTCATATCACGCATGAACCAGTGGTTAGCGGCATCGTCGTAGGCGTGAAAATAGGCCGGCAAGTAGTAGATGGTGTGGAGGAGCGCGACGAGCGCGAGGACGGGCGGCAACCACGGAAGTCGGCTCCACGCCATCGCCAGAATGGAACCAGTGAACAGGGCGATGAAGGGCCAGGCGGCAAGGGAACGAATGGCGTGTGGAATTCCATCGAAGGTCAACGCCGACGGCACCAAAGCAAACAGCCAACAGACGGCGATGGCAAGTGCCATGGCCAGCATCCATCGGGATGTCTGCGATGACGGTGTTTGCAGCTGGAGATTTCCGCGCGTGCCACGAATGGTGCGCGCAATCGCAAGGACGAAGACGAAGGCGACCACCGCGAGAGCCAAGATATCGACGGGCGAAAGCTGGCCCGAGATGTGGGGTGACTGCCGCAAAACGGCGTCGCCGTCGAAGAAGAGGAACGACGGTCTGAGATGCACGAGGATGTTGTCGAGAAATGTCTCGACGAGAAAACGCCACGGCGGCGTCGAAATGGCGTGCTCGCTGATCCAATCGGCTCGCCAGATGGCGACGTTGTTCATGCGCTCGTTGATCTTTCCGTCGAGCAACATGCCAATCGTGGAAGCGAGCAGCGCGGCGGCCGTGACGCTCGCGAAAAGCATATCGCGCAGCAAGCGCCAGCGGTCGGCCCAACTCGGCGTTATCGACCACAGGAGAACGACTTCCAGGAGAAGAACCAGCGGAACGACGGCGCGCAACGGAGCGTAGGCGATCATCGACAAGGCCGCGCAAGCTCCAGCCAAGACAGACCAGACGAAGGAGGCGCGGCTGGCACGGTGGCTGCGCAAGACCGCTGCGATGGACCACATCATGAATGCCGGCGCGACGGGTGGATCCCAGCCCACGCGCGAAAAATGGAATGCCCAAGGTGACACCAGCGCCGCGAGCAGAGCCAGCCTCGGGAAGACGGAGCGCGCGACCTCGTCTGTTCGGTCATCCGATGGAGGGATCAATTTGACCGCGTCACGTGCGGTAAAAAACAGTCCGAGGGTAGTCAGCAGAATGAAAAATCCGCTGACCGCGCGAAACGACGCTCGGGAGGTGCCGAAAATCTTAATCCAGACCGTGTCGAAGGCGAGCAGTACGAGCGTGTGGCTTCCACCGCCGGCAGCGTGCGAATAGAGCGGCCAAGTCTCACCTTGAATGTTGCGGCCGGTCTCGGCCAAGCACATCGCATTGATGGCCGGCGTCGCTTCGTCCATGAAAAAGCCGGGTGGGCTGGTCCCGAGGCCGAAGAAACGAACCGCGAGCCACACGACGCCGAGGGCAACGAGCAATCGAATAGAAGCTCTGCGGACCGGCTCCGAGCGGATGCGATCGTTGAGGCTGAGGGCAGGACTCGGCAG
>CAZTTW010000173.1:0-8066 GCA_964616265.1 uncultured Myxococcales bacterium
GCGCCGGTGCCCGCACCGCCGGCGCCCATGCCAGCGCTGCCGCCGCTCGATCCTGCGCTGCCGCCTTGTCCTCCGCGGCCGGTGGCAGTGCTCGATCCGCCTGCGCCACCCTGGTCCACGACTCGCCCGCCCGCTCCCGTAGCGCCGCCGCTGCTCGTCGCTCCGCCCGCCGCCGCGCCGCCGTTGCTCGATGGAGTAGTAGTACCACCGCCTCCCGATCCGCCGGAAGCCGAGCCCGCGGAACCACCGCTGGCCGCGACGCTCGTTCCGCCGTTACCGGACGAGGTGCCGCCGGTGCTGCCGGTCGCGGAGCCGCTGGAGCACGCACTGGCCAGCGTAAGAAGACCGAGCGCCAAACCGGCGCGGGCAATGGATGGGATGATCCGAGCTTCCATGAGTTCTCCGTTGTGCAAACGAGGGGCTCCCGCGAGCGGGACGTCTTGGCCGCCAACTATAGGTCAAACCCTCTGCTATTTGTCACGGACTACGGCTTCGCCCACGAGTTTGGTGCGGCAAGGCCGTTTTTGACGCCCGTCATAAGGCCGCTGACGATGGTCGGCCGAGTCACCGCGCCGGTGTTGCGGTCGAACAGAGAGAACGATTCGCTACCCGAGCCGCCGTTGTCCCACCAGACGGGCACGATGCCACCCGTCGTGGTGTCTTGCGCGTACGCCAACGCGTGCGTCGCCCGATTGCTGAGCGGCTGCGAGTCCATCGAGCCCCACTCGCCGACGAAAATGACCTGCGTCGGAAGCCAGACTCGGATCTGTTGTGCAATCGAGTTCTGCATGCTGGTGTAGTCGCTGGCGCTGCCCCAGGCGTAGGGCGTGGTACTGAGCCCGAAATTCGTCGGGTAGTACGTGTGAAGCGAGATCACGAGGTTCGGATCGTTGATGAAGCTCACCTTTTGGATCGACTGAATGCCGGCCTGGATGGGGCTTGCACCGATGGGTTGAATCATGACGATGCGGGTCGCGTTGGCGCCGCCGGTATCGCGGATCGCTTTGAAGCACGCCTCGAGGTATAGGTTGAGATCCGCTTGGCTCTGAGCATCGTTCTTGCCGGCATAATTGGGCTCGTTGAAGCACTCGAACATCAGATGCGGGTCGAACGACTTGAACGTGGTGGCGATTTGGGTCCACACCGCAGTGACCTCGGTAGCCACACTCTGCGCAGCGGTCGTCGTCGACGGAAACGTCACCCATCCGCCGTTCCCGTCCGCCTCGTGGTGCGTATTGAGAAAAACGTACATGCCGGCGTCGACCGCCCACTGGGCCGTCTGCTTCACCTTGTTCATCCACGCCGCATCGATAGAGTAAGACGGCGCCGAGCCGATGTGGTCGGTCCAGGTCACCGGCAACCGCAATAGCTTGAAGCCTGCGGCATGAACGGCGTTGATCAAGGTTTGGGTCGGCGTGGGATTTCCCCAGCTCGTCTCGTTGGGAGTGGCGTCGAACGAATTGCCCAGATTCCATCCCGGGGCCATGAGCTTGACCACGTCCTGCGGGTTGAGCTGCCCGCTGGCACCGCCGGTTCCCGTCGTTCCGCCCGCGCCGCCGGCAGGCACGGCACCACCGCTGCCAACGACAGCCGTCGTGCCGCCTGCGGCAAGACCACCGGCACCTCCGGACGCAACGACTCCTCCGGTTGCGTGCGTGCCACCGCTTGCTTGTCCCCCGGATGCAACGGTGCCACCCGTCGAGAGGCTGCCGCCCGCGCCAACGCCGCCGCTTCCCATCATCCCTCCTGCACTCGGCCGACCGCCGCTGGCGGCACCACCGAAACCCTGGTGCCCTCCCGTCCCTACCGTGGTCGATGGGGTATCCCCACAGGCCGCAAACGAGAGCGCGGCCAGAGTAAGGGCAGAAGCGAACAGAAGTCTTCTCATCACGAAGTCCTCGCGGCGGGTCGTTTGTTGTTGCTTGGGTGTGCCCGTAAGCTCGGTCTTCAAGTACTACACGCGATCAGTTGCACGCACGGCTAGCTGATCTCGCAATTTAGTTAACAACTTGTCATGCGCAGGTGGGAAAGGCCTAGGGTCGTGGAACGGCCCGGGAAAAAACGACCCAATGAGGTGGATTGAGGTGCGGCTCAACCCTCTTTGGGAATCGTCTTGTCAACGCTGACCCTGTAGAAGTACATGCAGCCTGTCCACGAACGTTTTCACTTCCTGACTAGTAGTGTCTCCGAGCACACTGCATTTGCCGAGCATGGGAAAAGCAGAAAGCCCACCCCCGTCCACGTGCGCGGCTGACTCCGGTCGCCCGCGGGTTTCCCTGCAGCAAGCGCTTTCGCTAATGGTTGCGCCGGCGCTGCTGTTCATGCCGTTCTTTTTCGGTCGAATCGTCGGCAATCGAGATTGGCCGCGCTGGGCGTGGCCGAGCCGGGCCTTGTGGCGAACCGCGGTTCTCGACGGGGTGCTTCCCCAATGGAATCCTTTCGTCGGTCTCGGCGCTCCGGTGCTCGCCGCTCCCGTTCACGGCACGTTCTATCCCGGCCACGCCCTGTTGCTGGTGGGGCCGCCAGTTTTCGCCATGGCCCTGACCTGGCTGGTCCACACCATCATCGCTGGTCTCGGCGGCCTCGCGGTTGCGCGCAAGCTCGGTTGCCGTCCAGCCGTTGCGCTGGCCGCGGGGCTTTCCTGGCAGATCGGCGGGTACGCGGTTTCCATGTGGGGCAACGGAGAAAAAGTTCTGTCGGGAGCCTGGGTGCCGTGGGCTGCCTATGGGCTGCTCGTCCTGGTGGACACCAAGCGCTGGGCGCGACCCCTTTGTGGAACGGCGCTGGCGTTCGCTCTCGTGGCCCTGGCTGGCGATCCATTCCTTTGGCTGCATGCCTTCCTCCTTGGCGCGGCCGTCGCGATCGGTGCCGAGGCAGAAAAATCTGGCCTGCGCAGGGCGACGCTGAAGTTTCTTGCACGTGCCACTTTGGCGTTGGCCCTCGCGGCACTGATTGCCGCCGTTGCGCTAGTGCCGCCGTTCTATCTGCTCGGCGGTACGGAGCGAGCGGGGGGACTTTCGAAAGCGCTCGCCGAACAATGGTCCTTCGCTCCTTCGCGTATTTGGGACCTGCTGCGACCGCGCGCGCTTCCCGACGGTAGCGATGTTTGGGCACTTTCCGTCTATGTCGGCGGCGCGACGCTGGGCATGGCTCTTTGGGCTCGTCGTTCGGCCCTCGCAGCCTCGCTCTGGCTTGCGGCGCTCCTTGGCTTGCTTGCCGCTCTCGGCAGCCACGCGCCCGTGCACGCAGCCTTGCGCGGACTGATCCCACCGTTGCGCTATCTGCGCTATCCCGAAAAGCATCTGCTGGTCTGCGTGGGCGCACTGTCTTGGTTGGCTGCGCTCGGCGCCGAACGGCTGCTGGCTGCTGGGCCGACTCAAGGCCGGCTGCACCTGCGCGACCTCGTCTTCGCGCTACCGCCGTTCCTGTTGCTGCTTGCTGGCACCTCCGTACCGGAGCTCGGTCACGTCGGGCTGTCCACCGCTGCAGCGGTACTCGTTCTGTTTCTCTGGCGGCACCACGGTAGCACGTTCCCGCGACTCGTTTGGACGTGGCCCGCCGTGGTTGGGCTCGATCTCCTTCTCGCTGCCATGCCGGTGCTGCACTGGCAAGACGCGCATCTTCTCGAGGAGCCAGCGACGCTGCCGATCCACGCGGATGCAGCGTCGCCCCCGCCGCGGCTTTACCACGCGCCAGCCGTCGGCGGAGAGTTGTCGACGTTGGTGGATAACTTGGCGGCGCCCTGGGGTGTGGCGTACGTGCCGGGTCACGAGACCGCGCAGCCGGCGCAAACCCATCGACTGTGGGACAGCCTTACCGCCAACGCGGACCGCGCTATCGATTGGTTCGACATCGATTGGCTGGTCCTGCCCAAGTCTGCCGTGGCCAGAGGCGCGGTCGCCGTGACCGATCTGGGCGAGGCGGCACTGTTTCATCGCGCAGGCTCGACCAGGATCCGCGTGCTCGGCACCGCGCACGTGGCAGACGATGCGCACGCGCTCGCGCAGATGGGCACGATCGATCCGGCTTCGATCGCAATCGTGGCGCCCGGACTTGCCGCGCATGAGCTTGCCGGCCAAGGTCGAGGTACTTGTGCTTTCGTGAGCGCGACCCGCGAATCGCAGCACCTCACTTGCAAGATCGACGACGGAGAGGCCCTGGTCGTGCTGGCGGACGCGTATGCCCCAGGTTGGCACGCGACAGTCGATGGCCAACCGGTCCCTATCGTGCGTGCCGACGTCGCCATGCGCGGAGTTTACCTTGCCGCTGGTCTTCACGATCTCGCACTTCGGTTCAGGACGCCCGGACTGTCGCTTGGAATTACACTGTCGGTGCTTGGACTGCTGGCGTGCGTGCTGCTGACCTTCGCTTGCGAACGCGCCGAAAAGTCGACGCGGCCAGGATAACGATGGCGGCGCCCCAACTGAGCAAGCTGAGCCAGTTGGCAATTCGTTGCGCGCGGGATACCTCGAAAGGATAGGGCCGGTAGTCGGCGAAGGCAGCCATCGCGGCGGCCTGGTCCACCGTGAAGTGGTCGCCGGGACGGCAGCGGTTTTCGTTCGGATAGACGTAGCACGCCGGGTTCTTGAGATTGAAGTGGCCGTCCCGCACATCTTCGATGGAACCGGGATGGAGATCCCGAATTGGAAATCGTTCCAGCAGATAGCCGAAGAGTGGGTTGTAACAGAGAAGCTGCGATTGTCCTTTCACGAAGAGGTCGTTGGTATTTCGCGCGCGCAAGGCCTGGCCGTCGTGCCGATAGACGCCGATCGACTGAATCGACGGCACGTCGGATGCCGAGAGCACGGCCTCTCTGGCCGCCACGATCTGCGTTGGATCGTAGTCCTGCCCGTCATAGTACGCCCGATCTTGGAGCGCCACAGTCAGTACCATCGCGACGATCCCGATGGCAGCCACCAAGACCGCCAATCGCCCGGGCAACACGTCGACAGCCAAGCCTGTCGCCACGGCTGCCAGCACGACAAAGGGCGCCAGCCAGCGCAGGAAGCTGCTCGTCGAGCGCAGCATGGGCAGGGCCTTGAGCACGCTATTCCAGGCCGGCGAGTGTACGTTGATCAGGAGGACAGCTCCCAGACCGAACCCGACGAGACCCAGCGCCCACCATTGCCGTGGGGCCATCGCGCCGACCGTGGCACGAAACCTCTTGAGGAAGAAGAACGTGGCGCCGAGGGCAATCGTCGCCAGCGGTACCCAGGTGACGCCGTATTCGAGCTCGTGTCGCGTAACCGCCCACTGCAGATTCACGAGCCTTGCGCGCGCCTGCTCTGCGGCGCTGACTGGGTCGAAGAACAACATGGAAACGAGAGAACGCAAGGCCGCTGCCACGCCACGAAAGCCCGGGATCAGATAATCGCTGCGTGGAAAGGCTTCCATGAAGGACCGCGACGCGACCGCTTTGGCCGCCGATAGCAGACCCGCGATGACCAGGGCGAGAGCCGAGTGAAGAATGATGCTCCGCCACCTCGAGGTGGGAACGACCGCAACCTTCACCGCCAGCAACAGCGCAACCGTGAGGACAGAGACCGGTCCCATCGCCCCAAGGCCTGAGAGCAGCCAGTAAGCGATGAGGACACTCGCTGCCACCGTTCGGTCCATGTCGCGGAGAACGCGTTTCGCTTCGTCGGGCGCCGGCTCCCCAAGCAACCATGCCAACCACGGAACCAGCATGAAACCGCTGAAAAGAAAATGGCCGGCCAGCATGCGCGCCGAGAAAAAGCCGTTCCACATGAATACGGCGGCAGCAGCCATCGCGGCGACCGGTTTGGCACCGAGCGACCGGCGCATGAACAAATACATGCCCCAGTAGCCGGCCGAGGCAAACAAGAGAATCGTGCAATACACGGCTGCCAGCGGGTTCAGAAGCAGCATCAGTCCCTGCGCAACGGAGTAGTAATGCGACTGCGGATCGGGGAGAAACGGGAGCCCGCCGCACACCGCGGGCGTGAACCATGGCACCGCAAAGATTCCATTCTTGAGGCGCCAGAAATGGCCCGCCAAAAGGTTGGGCAAGACGTAGCTGTAGTCGTTCCCGATGGTGCCGTGCACGTTTGGAAAATACGCGCCGAAGGTTCGGTCATAAGCGGCGAGTAACAGAACGAAAACCACGAATGAAACGGGAATTCTGCCCAGCGGCGAGCTTCGGTATGGGTTCGCGTTCATCTAAAGTGTGACCACTACTCTATGCGCGGTGGGGCCGGCGGAGAAGAATGTTGTCCGATCGGCCGTGACGAGATCCAGCCGATGAGCTAACTCTTCGCGACCGCGCAATCTCGCCCGCAGCGCAGGCCATCCGACTGCGCTGTCGCGCCGACGATGCGAATCACGGCACCGCGTTCGACGTCATCGAGCAGCTCGTTGCCTAGACCACGATCTCGATCGAGCCGTGTGATCAGCAATCGACCGGCCGGCCCGCAGGCAAAGAAGCGCGAGCGGCCCTTGTCTTTCATGCTGTCACTGACTACGCGAAAGAGCGTCGCATCCGACGAAGCGGTGCCCTGCTTGCGCACGACCAGATAACTGAAATCCACCCGCGATCGTCCGGACACGAGCGCCTTGCCGCTGGCGTGGCAAAAGTCTCGCTCGCGCACGAGCGCTGGACACGGGCCCTGCCACAAGCACGGCGCCTCGACGAAAAGTCCCGCCTCGATCAGCCGGTCACGAACGCCCAAGAGGGCACGCGACGTTTCTCGCAAGGCCGGCTCGACGAGAATCGCGACACCGTCAGCCGCGAGCAGCTCGCGAGACCAGCCGAGCACCAAGCGCGCCCGCCCATCCAAATCCAGCGGCAATTCGTTGAGAAGATGTGCGGCGACGATGAGATCGAACGTTCCGCCCACGCCGGCGGGCCGCAGCCCGCGCGTGACATCGGCGCGAACGATGCCCGGCCCAGCCACGCGATCCACCAAGACGATTTCCGCTTCTGGCCAGAGCGTACGAACCACGTTGCTCGCCGCGCCCGTGCCGGCGCCCAAGTCGAGCACGCGCCTCGGCGCAAGCAAGGGTTGCCGCGCGAGGATCCATTCCAGCGCAGCCACGGTCCGCGGTGCGATTTCGCTCTCGTACTCCCGCCGCAGCTCCGTGTCGGCCAAATACGTTGTGCCCACGAGCGCGCGCTGGCCCACCAGGCCGCGGTGGATCCGACTCGGCGGTTTCGCCAAGGACGATGCTCCGAGCAGCTAGCCCATCTTCTTGAAGAAGATGCCGCGAATATCGTTGAAGGTGACCACCACCAGCAGCATGAGCAGCACCATGATGCCGACCATGTGAATCTTGGTTTCGGTCGCGGGATTCATGTCCTTGCGGCGCAAGGCATTGATGCCGACGAAAAAGATGCGTCCGCCGTCAAGGCCAGGCAGTGGCAGCAAATTGAACACTCCGAGCGCCACCGAGATGAGGATGATGATTTCCAGGAACTTGAGCACCCCTTGCTTGGCAGCACCGGCCATTTCTTTGGCAATGCCCAAAGGTCCGGTCAGACCGCCATGAATCTTGCGGGTCACGAGATCCCAGATGTTCTTCAGCAACATGCCCGACAGCGCGATCGGCATGACGACCGATTCTTTCACGGCGTCGAGGAATGGCCCGCGCGCCCGTTCCTGTCCGAAGCGCACGCCGATCATGTAGTTGCCGCTCGACGAATCCTTGCGCGGCGCAATCAGGAGAGCCATCGACGCACCCTTGCGCTGAATCTTGAGATCGATGGGAGATCCTCCGGAGGCACGCACCACCTGTGTGACATCGGTCGGCGTGGCGACCGGCTTGCCGCCCACTTCGGACACGACGTCGCCCGGCTGCAAGCCCACCATCTGCGCGGCGCTGCCCGGCACGATTTCGTCGACGGTAGTTGTGCCCGTGTACTGTCCGTACGTGACGAGCACAATGAAGCCGACCACGATGGCAGTGATGTAATTCGCGGCCGGGCCGGCGACCAAAACCAGGAACCGCATCCAGCGCGGCCGGTTCGGATAGACGTACGGATCGTCGTGGTCGAATTCCTCTTGCGGATTCATGCCGGTGACCTGCACGAAGCCGCCCAGCGGAATGGG
>CAZTTW010000174.1:0-8064 GCA_964616265.1 uncultured Myxococcales bacterium
GCCGGGCCTGGAATAGAGGGCGGTGTGGTCAAGCTCTCCGCACACGACACCGCGACGGGCGCCAAGGGAAGCAGCTTGACCGATCCGTGGGCCGGACCGACCGTCAGGCTGCGCGCGATGCACGCACTCGGCCGCCGGGCCTTTGTGTTTGGGCGGCTCGACGGCGGCTGGGTGATGCAGCGGGTGGCAGGCGACGTCAGCGACGGCAGCTTGCTCGTCGAGTTCCGCGGCGCCTGGGCCGGGCTGACCGTCGGCGCCGGCATGTTGCTGTAGCTGTCACCGGCACGGCCAGCGGGGCGCGTCCAGGTTCAGATTCTTCTTCATCGAGTTGAAATTGAGCGCGTTGGCCTGGGGGCAAAAGGCGCTGGTGTCGAGGTTGTATTCAATTTGGAACACGGCGTTGCCCGCATCGACGAACGGTTGCAATAAATTGCACTCGTTGAATTCGAAGCATTGCTCGTTGAGGCCCCAGTCGAAATCGCCGAGCAAATCGGCCGCCTGGGCGACATCGTTCTTCAGCCCGATGGAAAGCCCGCGCGCGTGCGCCTCGCTGGCCAGGAACCGGTTGTAGGCAAGCTGATCGGCCGCGCTGAGCGGGAAGCCGGTGGTGTTGGTATATCCATCCACGTTGTCGGCATCGACGCCATCGAAGCCTTTGCCGCGGCAGAGATCCAGGCGCGCCTTCATGATCGGCCCGAGCAAGTCGATGGCGCGGATGTCCAGCCACTTCTCGCCCGGCCACCCGTTGCCGCCGCCTTGAACCGATGCCGGGAAGCTGCCCGCGTCCGGCCGCCAGTCCTCGTAGGTTCCCGCGCTGGTGTAGCAGACCACTTTTGCACCCTTCTGATGCAGGGTCGCGACAGTGCTGGCATCCACGTCGAACAGATCAACGTCGAACATCTGCACGTCAGGCGATGTATCGACGGCGCCCACGAGCTGGATCTGCCAGGTTGCCACTGCCGCCGGCTTCCAGGCACCCGGGCTTGCAAGCGTGAGCAGGGTGCCCCGGCTTACGCCGCACCCGCCAAGGCTCGCGGCGGTGAGACAGCAGAGCACGATGGCGTCCCGGCGGTGTTTCATCGCGTGGCTAGCGTATCAGATGGAAAGTGCAGGGCGCGGGAGAAGGCGCAACCGATGCCACCTTGGCGTCGAATGCGTGACCAAGTTTCCGTACGCGCTGGCCACATGAAGGGAATGCGGAAACAATGCTCTTCTCTCGTGCTGGGGCTGCCCCTGGCGGCTGTGCTCTTGGGGGCCTCGGCTTGCAGTCATTCGGCCCCAGGGGGCAGTCAATCCACAGATGCAGCCGTGGCGACAGATATCGCGCCAGATCTCCTGGTCCTGGGCGGAACTGGCGGCGCCGTGGCCGACACGGGCGGGAGCGCAGGCCCTGGCGGAAGCGTCGGCACTGGCGGAAGCGTGGACACGGGCGGAGCCACGGGCGTTGGCGGGAGCACTGGCGCAGGCGGCGCCGTCAGCGCGGGCGGGAGCACAGTCGCGGGCGGCACCACTGGCACAGGGGGCCGCATGAGCACTGGCGGCAGCACCGGCGCAGGCGGAGTTCCCGGCACCGGCGGGGCAACCTCGACGGGCGGTTCGACGTCCACCGCAAGTTGGTGGAAGCCCGTGGCCGGGCTCTCCTGGCAATGGCAGATCGGCGGCGGAACGATCAACCCCAGCCTGGCAGTCGACGTTTTCGACATCGACTGGGAAGAGGCCGCCAGCGTGGTTACGCAGCTCCACCAGGCGGGCAAGAAGGTGATCTGCTACGTCAGCGTGGGAAGCTGGGAAGACTGGCGCTCCGATGCGGCCTCATTTCCCGCTGTGGTGCTGGGCAACGATTACCCCGGATGGCCGGGGGAAAAGTTCGTCGACATTCGCGCCCAAGCGCTCAGAGACATCATGGCCAAGCGCCTGGACGTCTGCAAATCGAAGGGATTCGACGCGCTCGAGCCCGACAACATGGATGTGTTCAGCGACAACTCGGGCTTCCCGCTCACGCAAACCGACGGGGTCAACTACGCCAAGTGGCTGGCGACTGAATGCCACGCGCGCGGCATGGCCATCGTGCAGAAGAACGCTTCGGAGATCACGGCCAGCATCCAATCCGTCTACGACGGCGCCCTGACCGAGGATTGCTACAACGATGGCTGGTGCGCCGATATGCAAGCGTACATCGACGCCAACAAGCCGGTGTTCGCATGCGAGTACACGAGCAGCATCTTCGGCGCGGCCTGCACCTGGGGCAAACCCAAGAAGTACAGCTTCATCCTCAAGAGCCTGGATCTCGGCGCGCCCGTGACCTTCTGTCCATAGGCGGCGCCTGCGGGTTGAACGGCGGGTGGTTCGGACGGGGACTGACGAAGCCGGGGCGTCCCGACGAGCAGCTTATCGGAAAATGGCTCAACCCCTCCTAGTCATCCAGCGAAGTGCTTTAAGGTGGTGGTGCCCGCGATAAGTTGGTTGTCACTCCTGCTATGCAGAGGACGTCATTGCGCATCACCCGGCTGGGCAAAATGACGTTGGCCAGTTCGCAGTTTTTGGGACTATTCCATCCGTCACCTTGAAACGGCCAGCGTCAATCATGCATGAGTCATGCATGACAATGCTCCGGGAAGAACGCCGGACAGCAATCGGCTTCTTGCATGCAACAGTCGCTGCGCGCTACAGCAACGATTCAGGAGAGACCGAAACCGATGCGGATATCTCGGTAACCTACGGCAAGCCCATGCTGCAATGGCTGGAAGGCTTGGGCGGCAGCTGGACCGCTTGGTGCGCCAGCAATAGCTGGCTGCCCAAGATGTTCGGCGACAATTGCACCTTGCGGGTCGGCCCCCACGAGGGCGGCTTTGTCAAAGACTGGCTCTACACCAACAGGAACGTGAAGGCACCCGTGTCGTTTTAGGGCGCCGTCGCACATCACACGGACCTTGTGGTCAACGGCGCGAAGGTGGACGCGCTTGCCGCCGTACTTGGACGGGACGGGCTGGCACGGGGAAGGAACACTAAACAATGACTTATGAATTAATCGAGACACTTCCGTCGCTTCCACCCGACGTGGAAGCGATGCTCGAGCATGAGCGCGTGCTTGTCGAGAAACCAGCGCTCGTGCGCGCCCGCCTGGTAGCCAGAGCCCGCGAATCCTTGCGCTATTCCGACGACGACTTTCCCAAGCTTGCAAGGCCGTCCGCTTGGCGTCCACTCTGGTTGGCGGCAGCCGCTGGCATCGTGCTCATTGCTTCCGTGGCGGCCGCTGTCCAGCTGTTCCGAACGTCCGCCAGCCCCGTTTCGACGATTGGGCCACACACGCTTTCGGTCGTTGCGCCTATTCCCGCGCCTGCGCCTGTGCCGGAACCCACCACAAGCCAACTGCCGGTTGGGCGCGCCACGCCGAGCAAGGCAGACGTCGTCGAAGAGTTGCGCTTCCTCGATCAAGCCCGGCAAGCGGCGGCTTGCGGCGACTACGCGACAGCCCTTGCGCTCATAGCAGACCACGAGCGGCGATTCCCTCACGGCCGTCTCGCCGAAGATCGTGAAGTTCTGCGCATGAGGGCTTTCGTCGGACTCGGCCGGGGCAACGAGGCTCGCACGGCGGCTGCGAAGTTCCGGCATCAATTCCCCCGGAGCGTTCTTCTACCGAAGATTGATGCGCTCTTGGACTGGCTGCACTGAACCCAGGAGGCTCGGGAAGTGTGTCCGTCTGGTTCCGCTGTCGTCGAGCGTGTCCCGCTCTGAATCCACGGTCCGGTCCAAAACTGTGGACTTGGCTGTGGACGAGAACTTGGACCGGGAAGAATCAGCGGCGACGCAGTGCTAAGTGTCAGAAATAACTGGCTTATCTTGTGGGCGTTGCAGGGATTGAACCTGCGGCTTCCACCGTGTGAAGGTGGCACTCTTCCGCTGAGTTAAACGCCCGGAAGTCCCAAGCAGATAATCGCAAATCGGCCGTCTGTCAACGCCGAACGCGCAGATATCTCGGCCCCTCGCCACGTGCTGTCGGGTCGGGAAATCGCCGAAGCCTGCGGTCCCGCTAGCAGCGAAGCAGCTGGGATAGCTCGGAACGCGCTCCGCGTTGCCGAAAAGTTAGAAGGATGGGGCGAGGACCCCATCCTCATCCATGGCGTGACCGGTGTGCTTGCGCGAGGGCGTCGGCTTGCGACGGGCTGGCGATGCTGTCTTCGCGGGCTTGGTCTCGGGCGCGGCTTCCGTTTGCGGGCGGATGGGCTCCGGGGTGGGCGGCGTGGCGGCAAGAACGACGGCCAGTTGGCCGGATTCTGAAGGCACGAAAGATTCGGTTCGCTCCTGAAAGGTTTCCTTCTTGAACAGAAAATCAATCGGGGCGTCGGATGCGGGAAGCTCGAGGTTGAATGGTGTGACTCCCAATTTTTCGTTCGTGTCTTTGCGCAGAACCTCGGCGCCTGGCGGCTCGGATTTGAACCCCAGGCGAACCTTCTTCGGCGCGGCCGGAACCGCGGTGGTAGCGGTCTTCTGGACGGAAGTGTTGTCGATCCGCCCGGACCCGTTCTGGGTGAACAGGAACGCGGCCAAGGCCACGCCCGCGACTGCCGCGCCCAGAACGAAAAGCCCGGTCCCGCGCCGCTTGGATCGCCTGACGGGAACGTCTTCGTCGAGCAGCTCGCCGGTGGCATGGCGGAACGTCGAGGGCAGCGGCACGGGCCGCTCGCCGAGATTCGGGTCGGGACGGCCGAACCCGACCTGTCCGCTAACGGTATTCACGCGATCCTCGGGAACGGCGCCGGCTTCGATGATCGTAGGCAGGCTCGCCCCCTGGCTCGCAACGCTGGGTGCTGACGAGGCGTACGCCTCCGGATCGGCTAGTGCTGCGCCTAGCTCTCCCATCGTCTGGAAGCGTGCCTCGCGCGACTTGGCCAGAGCACGCAAAATGATGCTCTCGACGGACGCTGGCAAAAGTGGGTTGATCGCGCGGGGAGAGGGAACGGCCGCGGTCATGTGCTTGACGATGATTTCGCCATAGCCTTCACCGCCGAATGGAACTTTACCGGTGACCATTTCGAATAAGATCACGCCCAGCGAATAGATGTCGGCGCGGTGGTCGATGGCGGCCCTACCTTCGCACTGCTCGGGCGCCATATAGTAGGGCGTTCCCATCACCGAACCGGTGCGTGTCTTGTGCGAGACTTTGTCGTCGCCCTGGGTCAGCTTGGCCAAGCCGAAGTCGAGCACCTTCACGAAGTCGCGCACATGGCCCTTCGTGATGAGGAAAATGTTCTCGGGCTTGAGGTCGCGGTGGATGATGCCGTGCTCGTGCGACGACGCGAGGGCGTCGGCAACTTGGGCCGCAATGGACAAGGCCCGTGTAGTGCCCATGGGAGCGTTGTTCTTGAGGCAATCGGACAGCGCCTCGCCCTGCAGGAACTCCATGATGAAGTAGAACTCACCGTCGGACGTGGTGCCGAAGTCGTGGATGTCGACGATGTGCTCGTTGCCGATTTGGTTGACCGATTTCGCTTCCGTCACGAAGCGCGACACGACCTCGGGGTTGCGCGACAGCTCGGGGTGAATGGCCTTCATCGCGACTCGCCGCCCGATCACGGGATGCTCGGCAAGATACACGACGCCCATGCCGCCCTCGCCAAGCTTGGCAGTCAGCGTGTAGTTGCCGATCGTCTGGCCGACCGAAATCATGATTTTCTTTACAGAATCTTCGGCAGAAGCGGAAGAATTCTAACGATTACCTTGGGCCATTTCGCCAACCCCGTCAAGGAAGGGCCGGACAGACGTTAGACACCGCAGGCACGCCAATTATTTAACCAAACAGGACAGATCGGCGTGATGCGAGCAGCTCGGCGATCATGTGATCCAGCTTGCTGCGCACCGCCTCCGCCATTTCCAGGGTCTCTTCTTTGTTCTTGGTGCCTTCTTGGCCTGCTGGAAACGTCATGGGGGAACCGATCTGAATGGTCCACTTGCTAGGCACGGGCAAGAGCCCCAGCGGTCCGAGCAGCGGAAACGTGGGCGTGATCGGAATGTACGGCAGTCCCAGCGGCTGAGCGATGCGGGTGAGCTTGGCCAGCACGGGATGGGTTTCTTCGGCGCCTACGATGGCCACGGGAATGATGGGCACATTCGCCGCGCGCGCCAAGCGAACGAAGCCGCCGCGGCCAAAGTGAGTCAGGCGGTAGCGCTCGTGGTACAGCTTGCCCACGCCGCGCAGGCCCTCGGGAAAAACGCCGACGAGTTGGCCGGCCCTGCACAAGGTCAGCGCGTTGTCCATCGAGGCGCGAACGCCACCGATGCGCGCGATCACCGGGCGCATCCACGACGAGCGAAACGCGAAGTTCGCGACCAATGGGCGCAGCGGTCGGGCCGCCGGATGATAGCGGTGGGTGGAGTGGATCAACATGGCGCCGTCGTAGGGCAGCCCGCCCGAGTGGTTCGCTACCAGCAGGGCGGCACCCTCGGCAGGTACGTTCTCCATGCCGAGCAGGCGCACGCGGAAATACTTCGTCCACAGGAATTCCAGGACCGGTGCGGTCTTGTTTAGGAACTCGGGATCGAGGCCGAAGTCTGGCAGCGTTGCCGGCTCCGGCAGTTTCTCGCGCATGGTTTCGACCAGGGCCGCGAAGGCTGCCTTGGTCGAGGGATCGAACATGGCGAACACCGACTACTTCGCCAGCTGCGCGCGCAGGGTTTCCGTCCAGCGCTCGATGACGTCAGCCAGCGACGCACCGGCGGGCAGCGCACCTCCGCCTTGGGCCATGTCGGGCCGTCCGCCGCCTTTGCCGCCGAGCTCCTTGGCCAGCATGCCGACGATCGCTCCGGCTTGGACCTTGGCCTGGGCGCCGGGCGTGACCGCGCAAACGATCGACACCTTGCCGTCGGCGACGCCGGCTAGCACGAGCACGCCGGGATCCAGCCTCTGTTTCAGCATGTCGGCGCTCTCGCGCATGATCTTCGGATCCGCCACGCCGGCGTCGTGCACCAGCAAGGATATGCCACCGACCAGCTCGCGCTTGGCCAGCGGATCTTGGCCGCCGCCCGAGGCGATCTGCGACTTGAGCTTCGCGATTTCCTTGTCTCGGTCGCGCAGCTCGGCGTTTTGTTTGGTCACGCGGGTTGCGATGTCGAAAATGCCCGCGCGCAGGGTTTCGGCGGCTTGGCCGAGCTCGTCTTCCAGCTTGCGCATGTACGCCATGGCGCCTTCGCCGGTGACGGCCTCCATGCGGCGCACGCCTTGGGCCACGCCGGATTCCTCGACGATTTTCACCAGGCCAATGTCGCCGGTGCGGCCCGCGTGGGTGCCGCCGCAGAATTCCTTGGACTCGCCCATGGTGAGCACTCGGACCGTGTCGCCGTATTTTTCGCCGAAGAACGCGACGGCGCCTTTCTGCTTGGCCTCGGCGATGGGCAGCACGTCGGTTTGGATGGGCAGGTTGCGCAGGATGTGGTCGTTGGCCAAGTCCTCGACCTTGCGGCGTTCGTCCGCGGTCATGGGCGCCACGTGCGAAAAGTCGAAGCGAAGGCGATCCGGCGTGACCAGCGAGCCCTTCTGCGCCACATGACCGCCCAGCACTTTGCGCAGAGCCCAGTGCAGAAGGTGGGTGGCCGAGTGGTTGCGCCGAATGGCGTTGCGGCGCTCGACGTCGACGGAAAGCTCGACGCGGTCGCCGACCTTGAGCGTGCCCTGGCCGACAGTTCCAAGATGGACGATCAGCGAGCCGAGCGGCTTCTTGCTATCCGTGACTGTGAAGCTGCCTTGCGCTCCTTGGGCCGTGCCAGTGTCGCCGACCTGGCCGCCTTGCTCGCCGTAGAAGGGCGTTTCGCGACAGATGACTGCCACGGTGCCGGCGTGGCCCGCGGCGACGCTTGGCACTTCTTTGCCGTCGGCAACCAGCGCAACGATCTCGCTCTTCGCTTCGGTCGTGTCGTAGCCGAGGAACTTCGTTGCGCCGACGCGGTCGAGGATGGTTTGGAACACGGCCTCGACGGCGACTTCGCCCGAGCCTTGGAACTCGGCGCGGTTGCGCTGCTCGTTCATGGCTTTCTCGAAGCCAGCCTCGTCGACGTCCAGGCCGCGGCTGG
>CAZTTW010000175.1:0-8064 GCA_964616265.1 uncultured Myxococcales bacterium
AGCTCGGCGATGTCCTCGGCCGAGCGGCGTGAAAGCTCGGCGCGCTTGCCGGCGTCGCCTTCCTCGGCAAGCATCTCGACGGCCATGCGCACGCGTGCGAGAGGCGAACGCAGCTCGTGCGAGGCAGTGGCGAGCATTTGGCGTTCCTGCGTGAGCAGCGACTCAATCGCCGCCGCGGTTTGATTGAATCGCTGGGCAAGCACGGCGATCTCGTCGTTGCCCGACACCGGAACCCGATGGGCCAGATCGCCCTCACCCCAGCGGCGCGCGCCTTCTGCCAACTGCTCCAGGCGACGGGTGATGCCTCGGCTGAGCGGGTAGAGCGCAATCGCCATGATGAGCGCCAGCGCGGCCAGCATGGGCAAAAAGAAGCGACCGCGTGGCCCGAAATGGCCACGTTCGCGCAAGCCCAGCAGGCGGCCGTCGTCGAGATCGATCAGCCACAAAGGACCGCGCCTATCGTGGTGCCAGCCCGCCGAAGGATGAGGTGGCAGAGCCAGCGGTCCGGTGGCTTCTTGGAAAATTGCTCGCCCTTGGCGATCCCAAACGGCGATGTCCATCTGCAGCTCGCGGGCCGCTTGGCGCAGGTGGTGCGCGACCTCGCCGTCGCAGGTTCCCGGCGACGGACACACGAGCGAGCGCGCAAGCGGCGTGAGGAAGCGTGCGACGGTTCCGCCGGGCTCGTGAAAGGCGCGCGCCAGTACGGCGGTCACCAGCAGCGAGACCACCGTGATGGCGAGGAACGCGACGTAGAGGCGCATGTACAGGCGATGCTTCATGCGGGCTCCTGCTCGTCAGCCGGCGGCGTGAAGACGTAGCCGCTTCCGCGAACCGTCTGCACGAAACGCGGATGCTTGACGTCGTCCTCGATCAGTTGGCGGATGCGCGAGATGTGCACGTCGATACTGCGGTCGACGGCGTCCCATTCTTCGCCCTTGAGGACTTCGAGGATCTGTTCGCGCGTCTGCACACGCCCTGCGCGCTCGGCGAGGAGCAACAGCAGATTGAATTGGCGGGCCGTCAATTCGCGCCGCTGGCCGCGCACGCGCACCTCGCGGGCACCGCGATCGATCTCGAGCGGGCCAAAGCGAAGCACGTCGGCGGGACCGTCGCTTGCGGGACGGGCTCGGCGTAAGACCGCGGCCAGGCGGGCAAGAAGCTCGCGCGGGTTGAAGGGCTTGGGCAAATAGTCGTCGGCGCCCAGCTCCAGCCCGATGATGCGGTCCATATCGTCGCCGCGTGCGGTGAGCATCAAGATGGGAACCTGGCTGCGCGCGCGCAGACGGCGACAGACCTCGAGGCCGTCGATGCCAGGTAACATGACGTCCAGGATGACGGCATCGTAATCGCCGCGCGACTGCGTGAGCAAACCCGATTCGCCGTCGCCCCGCACCTCGACATGGTAGCCGCGCGAGCGCAGGTACTCGCCGAGCATGTCGACGAGGCGGGCATCGTCATCGATGAGAAGTACGCGCGCTGCCATGGCAAAAAAGGGCCGGACCGGCTGGGAGGACATTAGCCGGTCCGGCGTCGTGGTGCGAATTAGCGTGGCCATTGGGATAAGGACCCCTGGGCGGGGCTTGCCAGTTGGCTAGAAGTGATGATGGCGTCCGTGATGCTCCTCGATGAACTTGGCCAGCGTGCTCCGTTGGGCTGGCGTCAGGACCTCGGCCGCGTCCGCGAGCGCCTTGCTCACCACTTGCGAGCCCTGCTCGATGAGGGCCGTCGCTTGCGTCCGCAGCTTCTCGATGGCCGTGCGGTCGATGGTGGTCGCGGTCAGTGCTTTGACCATGTCCTCGTGCAATTGCTGATGGGACTGGTGAATGGGTTGCAGCTCGGTGAAGGTGCGCTCGAAAATGGCTTTGATCGCGGTGCGCTGCGAGTCCGTCGCCTTGACGTTGTCGAGCATGCGGTCCAGGCGCTTTTCCATAAAGGCCTTGTGTTGCTCGGGCGAGCCGCCGAACATGCCCATCCCTGCGTCCTGTGCATGGGCGCGCAGGCCGCACAAGGCAGCGCCAAGCACCACGGGGATGCCGAGCAGCAGGAACCAGAGGTGTCGTTTCTTGGTGTGAGTTGCAGTCGATGTCATGGAGGGTCTCCTTTGCGACGGGGTTTTGTGTGATCCGTCTGCATTCCAAGATGCAATCCGCTTGCTGCGCCCGTATTGCCCGCAAGTAAAGTTACGTAAAGTCCGCAGAGCGGTGCGTAGACGCAATCTGACAGGTCGCTCGCATGCTGTTATTCTGGAACCGTGGTGTGCCAGTACTGCGGCGGAGCGCGCGCGTCGGAGAACGACGCTTGCTCGGCGTTGGGCGGTGATCGATGCCGACGGTAGCCGCGCTTGCTCCGGGGCAAGTGCTCGACGGCAAATACCGCGTCCTGCGCGAAATCGGTAGTGGCGCCATGGGCATCGTCTACGAGGCGGTGCACGTGGCGCTGGGTCGTCGGGTCGCCATCAAGACCCTTCGAGCCAACACGTCGGAGGATCCTGATTTGGTGTCGCGCTTCGAACGCGAGGCGCGCGCCGCGAGCGCCATCGGCCATCCACACATCGTCGACGTGTTCGATCTGGGCCGCACCGCGGACGGTGCCTTGTTCATGGTCATGGAGATCCTGGCCGGTCGCACGCTGGCTGACTGGCTGAGAGAAAGTCCCCGCCTGCCCGTGGCCACTGCTGTCGATCTGATGGCGCAAATTTTGAGCGGGCTTGCCGCCGCCCACCGCGAGGGCATCGTTCATCGCGATCTGAAGCCAGAAAACATCTTCATCATTCACCGGGACGACCGTCCGCATTTTGTGAAGATCGTCGACTTCGGGATTTCGAAGATTCTCGTGCGCTCCCAGCCGGGACAGCACTCGCGTATGGCAGGTACGGCGGTGGGCACGGTCCTGGGGACACCCCTTTACATGTCGCCCGAGCAGATTCTCGGGCAAGTGGCGCGCATCGATCACCGGTCTGACATCTATTCGGCCGGCGTGGTCCTCTACGAGATGCTGTGCGGACGCACGCCCTTCGAGGGCGAAAGCGAGGGAAAGATATTTGCCAGCATTCTCGATGGCTGGTTTCCCTTGCCGCACGATCTACGCCCCGAGCTTCCGTTTGCGGTCGGGGCCGCGATCTTGCGCGCCCTCGATCGCGACATGGACAAACGGTTCGCCAGCGCCGCCGACATGCGCGACGCGCTTACCGGCAGAAGCGGCGAGCTTACGCCGGCCCCCGAGCTCGTCGACGTGCAGGCTCTTACGCAGGCCTCCGAGAATCCACTGCGGATGAGCGCGGTCCGGCTCGCTCCGCTAGGCGGTGAGAGCTCGTCGACGATGGCCTCCGGGGCGCAGACAACCAGGCGAGCTGCTAGCGATCCCTTTACGCCACCGCCGCAAAAAGAAGTTCCCGTGTTGGCGCGCGAGCTGGACCATCCGTTGGCGGAGCCGGCGGCGATCGATGCGGCCCCGCTGGAATTGGAGCGACCGGTGCATACGTCTCGCGTGCATTCGCCGGCTCTGCGGCCCGCGCCGGAACGCGAGGCGTCGTCGCGTTCCAAGCGCTGGATCGGTGTGGCCTTGGCCGTCGTGGCCCTCGTGGTGGTCGGTCGTATCGCCATCGTGTACCTTCGTTCGTCAGAGCAATCGAGCGCTGCGGCCGCGGCACAGCCCCACCACTACAGGCTCACGCTTGCGCTCGATCCATCCGACGCGAACGTCCAGATTGATCAGTTACCGGTCCCCAAAGAGGACCTGCTCGTCGAAGACGGCCGCTCGCATGTGCTCTTCGCCGAAGCGCCCGGCCACATTACCCGCAAGCTCTCATTCAATGCCACGACCGATCTGACGTTGACGGTTCGCCTGGGGCGGAAGTTGCCGCTTCCACTGCTCGCCGATCCCGAACCCTTGCCGCTGGAATTGGCGGCGCGCTATCCCGCGAGTCCGGCCTCTCGCGACGAAATTGGGCGGGCTTTCGCCAAGCTCAACCGCTACGGGAAGTGCCTGGCGTTGCTTGGCTATGGGGAAGGCGCCAAGGCGAAAGCAACCGTACCGAGCGCCAGCGATATCAGCGGCTGCGTTCAATTGCTCGACGGAGCCAGCAGCCTGTTGCCTGAAATGTTTCAGCTAGCTGCGGCTGGACGAGCCTACTTGCAGGGCGTGCGGGGGAATGAAGACGGCCGACCTGCACAGAAATTGCTGGCGTCGTTTCGCGCGTATTTTCTGGCCGTCGAGACCGACTGGCAGTTGGAAGAGCTGGGACGGCAAGAACGGGACGAGGGCCGGAGCGCCGCCTGGCACCTGCGGAACCTGGCCTTGCAGGTGCAGTTGTGGTGGCGTAGGAGCCGGGCCCACGGAGGCCAGCGCGTAGCCGATCGTACCGGCCTGAAAGAGGCGTACGAAGAATTGCATGAGCTCGCCGAGCATTCCCCGCAGCAGATGGTCAACATCGCTGGCGCGGAGGCATTCATGAAAGCCGCGGCCGACGTGTTGGCGGTAGCGAACGAGCCGCGCGCGAAGGCGGAGGCCAGCTTTCGCGCGTGCCGGGACTTGCTAGCTGTATTCAACGCCACCGTTGTGGAGTAACCTGCTCGTCTTGCTTTGACCTGCTCGCCGTGGCCCGGTGCAAACTTATTGCCGAATTCGCATTTGACGGATCAAAGCAATACAGTACTCTTTTGCGAAAATGACGCTATCTAGGACCGCCGCAGTCGTATTTATGACTCTCGTTGCTTCGGGAACAGCCGTGGCGCAGGTGCCACAACCGAGCGAAAGTAAACCGGAATTGCCCGCCGAAGCACCGCCGACGGCCGCGGAAGGTTCGTTGCAGACAAGCACCGCGCCGACCGAGACTAGCCACCTGGATGCGCAAGCTCCCAAGCTGGATTTCAACTTCTTCGACGAGCCGGCCAAGCCGGGCCTGCTTACCCCGTCGGGCGGTGCCACGGATAGCGGTACCGCTGCGCTCGCTCACACCCGGCGCCATCGTCTCGAGGTGCATCAGGTTTTGGGGCTGACGACGTGGGGACTCATGCTCGCTTCCTGCGTGGTCGGGCAGCTCAATTACAACAATCTCTACGGAGGCGGCTCGGGCAGCGGCGCGTACCTCATGCCCCACCGGATCCTCACCTATTCGTCGGCGATCCTGTTCGGGGTCACGGCCGGCTACGCCCTGTTCGCGCCCAAGCCCTACGCCAAGCCGCTCAAATTCGACACCGGGCTCATCCACCGCATCGCCGCTATCGGGGCCTCGGCCGGAATGGTCGCGCAGATGGTGCTCGGCTTCATGACTGCGCGCACGGCCGACGCAGGCAATGGCGACAATCTACAGAAGAATGCGCAGCTCCACGGCATCATAGGGTGGACGACCCTCGGTTTCATGACGGTCGCGGGCTCCGTCTGGGTCTTTTGAGAGCGTAAAGGAACGCGCGATGTCTATGCACCTCACCTCCTCGAAGCTCAATCGCCGCAAGGCTCTGCGTCTCGGCGTACTCGTGTGCGCGATGGTCGGGGCATTTGCCTGCTCGTTTGGCAAACCCGACATCGCGACCGTGCCCGACCATCCCAGCTACGCGACCGATGTGGAGCCGCTGCTCGCCGATCACTGTCTTCTGTGCCACGGATATCCCGCCAAGCGCGGCGCTCCAGGCAACTTCCGCCTCGATGTCTACGACGACAATGTCGTGCCTGGTGCCCATTCGGAGGCAAGCCGTTTCGTGCGTTCGGTGGTGGACGACAAGATGCCTCCCGCTGCAGCCTGGGGTGACGGCGTCGGCTCGAATGGCAAGAAGCTGTTGCAGAACTGGCTCGCCGACGGCGCTCCTCCGTAAAGCGAAGCGGTCGCCCGATAGGTTCAACCGCTCGAACCTCGGAAATTGGACGCGGAAGTCGCGGAAGAACTCGCGGCTCCGTGCTCCGCTACGGCTCCCTGCTCGAGAATGCTTCAAATCCGTCTTCGTCGCCATCCGTGCCAAGGCTGACTTGGACGCCCTTGGTAGCCGCTGCCTTTCGTCCTGACGTCGCGCCAACCAGCGACGCGTGCGATGGCGAGGTCGCGCCTGCCGGTCGGGCCTTCTTTTTTGCCACCATCGATCCGGAACCAGCAGAGCCTTGGACCTTGAAGAACTCGATTGCGGACTGTAGTTGTGCCGCCTGACTCGCCAGCTCTTCCGAGGTCGAGCTCGACTCTTCGGCGGTGGCGGCATTTTGCTGAATGACCTGGTCCAGCTGCTGAATCGCCCTGTTAATCTGTGCTGCGCCACTGTCCTGCTCGCGGCTGGCTGCTGTGATCTCTTGGACCAGCTCCGCTGTCTTTTGCACGTCGGGCTGGATTCTCGCCAGGAGCTCGCCAGCTTTCTCGGCGACTTGAACGCTCGTGCCGGAGAGACCGGTAATTTCGCCTGCGGCTCGTTGGCTGCGCTCGGCCAATTTGCGAACTTCGGCGGCCACCACCGCGAATCCACGGCCGTGCTCGCCAGCTCGCGCCGCCTCGATGGCCGCGTTCAGAGCGAGCAGGTTGGTTTGCCGCGCAATCTCTTCGATGATGGTAATCTTGCTGGCAATTTGCTTCATGGCATCGACGGTGCGTGCCACTGCCTCGCCGCCCTCTTTGGCATCGGCCGCCGCCTTCAAGGCAATCCTCTCCGTCTGTGTTGCGTTGTCGGCGTTCTGCTTGATGTTCGAGCTCATTTGTTCCATCGAGGAGGAGACTTCTTCTATCGAAGCCGCCTGTTCGGAGGCGCCTTGGCTCAGTTGCTGCGACGACTGACTCAGTTGGCCCGAGCCCGCGGCGACGTTGTCGGCCGAGCCTTTGACCTCGACCACGACGTCGGAGAGTCGCTTGACCATGCCCGCCAACGCTTTCAGGAGCTCGTCGCGTTCGGAGCGCGGCTTCACATTGACGAGCAGGTTGCCGTTCGCGATCTCCTGAGCCATGCGGGTCACTTCCTGCATGCTCTTGATCGTCGTATCGAGGGTGCGGAGTAGCCTGCCGGATTCGTCCTGGCTAGGATTCTCGATGGTCATCGAAAGGTCGCCCTGGGCCAGCCCTTCCGCAACTTTGATACCGGTTTGCAATGCACGACTGATCATGCGTCCGATGACGACCGCCAGGAAGATGCCCGCAGCAATGCTGATCCCAAGTACGAGAAATACGAGAGCGCGGGCGTTCTTGTAGAGATCTCCCGCACGCACGGTGGCATCCGCGGCTCCCTTGGCGTTCAGCTCGATGTCCTGATTGAGGGCCTCCATGGTGGCGTCAAAACCCTTCTTCGCCTCGAAGTTCAATTCTTCCGCTTCTTGCTTTTTGAGGCTGCGGCTTGCTGCGATCACACGCTGATGCGCCTCCTGGTAGCCGCTCCATGAAGACTGTATCTTCTCGAAGAGCCGCCGCTCTTCCTCAGTAGCTATCAGTTTCTCGTACTTCTGCTCGAGCTCTTTCAGATGGGAGGCAGTCTGCTCCATCATTCGCTCGCCGAGCGCCATCTTGTCCTTATCTGTGGCAATGACATGGTTCAGCTCCCAACGACGAAAGAGGTTGAAGTCGGCCTGAATTTGCCCGAGGACCTGCACGCTGGGGAGCCAGTTGCCAGAAATATCGACGCTGACGTCGTTGACCTTCGACAGCTGCATGACGGAGAAGACACCCAGAAATCCCGTCAATGCGACCACAAAAAGGATCGCAAACATCAGCTTCATTCCGATCCGAAGGTTCCTGAAGAATTCCATACAACTACCCCTTTGAGTTACTTCTGAGTCACTTCCTCGTCTTGGTTTCGCGTAGTCGAGGAATCGAAGCGTAAGGGGACTCGGCGGCTGCCAACACAAACTGTAGCGCCGAGAATGCCGATCTCGCATTTGGCGCGCGACGGTGATGGCGTCCGATAGCTTGCACAAACACAAACGGCGCCGATCTTTCGACCGGCGCCGCTTTGTACTGAAACTCGCTCGGATTACTTACTTCGCGGATTCTCAATCTGCGCCTGCGCGGCGGCGAGGCGCGCGATTGGCACCCGAAAGGGAGAGCACGAGACGTAGTTCATGCCCACTTTGTGGCAGAACTTCACGCTGTCGGCGTCGCCGCCG
>CAZTTW010000176.1:0-8051 GCA_964616265.1 uncultured Myxococcales bacterium
CGTACTTGAAGATCTTTTCGTAGATCACGCAGGCGTTGTTCAGGTTGCTGGGCGCATCCTGATCCTTGGGATTGGCGGCGATGAGATCCATCAGGTCGAGCGCCAATCCTTCGTCGAGTTCGGTTCCGGTCTTGCTGCGCGCCTGCGCGCCGCCAGCGGCCTTGCCGCCCGGTGCCCCGACCTGGGCCAGGGTGGCCGCGCCGGTGACGACCGCGATGCCGCCCGCGCTTTCGCGGCACTGCACGAGTTGCTTGTCGGTGCCCTTCTCTTCGTTTTCGAGCGCGATATCGAGGCGCTTCTTGATGACCGTCGTCTTGACCGAGGCCTTGATGTCCTGGATGCGCGCCAGGTACGGCTTGGCTTGCGGCGCTTTGCTGCACGGCGAGTCCGAGAACTTGTCCACGACCTGCAACAAGCGACCGAGAGCACAGTCCTTGGCCTCCTCGTCGTCGATGCTGAAGTCGATGAAATAGGTGGTCAGAATGGCGTCGTACGCTTTGAAGCCGATTTCCGGCTTCTTGCCGCAGTAGGCGTCCGAGAGCTCGGCCAAGCGGGCGCGCGCCTCAGGCCAATCGCGATGCTTGAGGAGAAGAACCGCGGCAGCGTAGCGCAAGTCGGGTACCCGCTCGTCGGGAAGGTTGGCCACGTACCAGTCGAGGGCCTGCATGTAGGCGCGATAAACCTCGTGCATGGGCAGCGGCGTCACCGGCGGCTTGGTGTTCTTCTCGTCGGGAATCGGCGGATCTTCGATGCGTCTTTCCGCCTTCATTCGATCGATGATTTCTTCGTACGCCTTGATGACCTGAAGGGCGGCGTCCTTCTGGTACTTGTTATCGGTGTTCGAATCGCGAACGGCGATGTACGCCGGAATAGCCTCTTGAACCTTGCCACCGTAGTAGAGCGCATCGGCGTAGAAGGCCGAGAATTCGTAGGCGCGCTTCGAGTTGGGGTAGGCTGCGAGATAGCGCTCGTAGAGCTCGGCGGCCGTGCGATAGGTCTGCTGGCACTCGTCGCGCTTCTTCAGATCCGCTGGATTTTCCTGCGCCTTCGCCCGGCACGCCTGCGCCGCTGCGTGCACGTTGGTCGCCGCCGTCAGGAGGGCGTCCTCGGCGAGCTGGGCAGCCAGGGCTAGCGCTTCGGGATTGTTGGCGTTCTGGCGGTACCAATCGCTGCCCTTGCTGTAGTTGCGCCCGAGCATTTCGCGCTCTTTCGAAGCAGCGATGAGGTTGCGGTCGCGCTCGTACGCTTTGACGATTTTCTCCTGCAGCTTCGGCGCGTCGGCGAAGTACGGCCACATCTGCAGGATGTACTTGTAGACGGCTATCGCATCGGTGTACTTGGTCGAATCGAAGTAGATGTCGCCGAGCCGCTGGAAGACTTCCTTGACGTGCGGCTCGCCTTCGCGTCCGCGGTAGAACGACTGGGCACGGGAAAGGCCGCTCTCCGGATCGGGGATGGTGTCGCCGTCCCAATCGGGCTCGGAGAAACTGATGCCCAAATACTGGATGGCTTCCGGCCGCAGGTCGGAGCCGAACTTGTCACCGGCGGCCTTCTTGCTGTCGGCCCACTTGACGAGCCCGTCGAACTCGCGAATCGCGTCGAGGAAGCGGTTGTCGCGGTAATAGGACCACGCCAACTTGTAGATGGCTTTGTCGTAGTACGACGAATCCTTGAACTGGAGCACACGACCGTACGCCGAGATCGCGTGCCCTAGCTCGGCAGCATCGAAGTGCATTTCGCCGACGCGGGTCCACGCCTCGGGCAAGAACTTCGAGTCTTTCTTGATGGGCGTGCAATCTTTGTAGTAGTCGACCACGGGACCTTTGCTCAGGCCGGTGGCAGGTGGGGTTTTCGGCGGGGGATCGAGGGGCTTGTATTGGTTTGCGCAAACCAGCGCCAGGAGCGCCTGGCGCGCTTCCGGATCCTGGCCCATTTCGCCAAGGCAGAAGCCGAGCAGGTAGTAGGTGGCGTCGCGCAGACGGTAGTCGGGAAAGGCGACAAGCAAGCGACGGTAAAGGTTCACGGTCTGGCTGTAATCCGCTTTCGGCGAAGGCGTGGTGGGCGGATTCGCCGAATCGAGCGCTTTCTGGTAGTCCTCCTGAGCGGTCAAGAACTCGTCGGACGACTTTTCGTAGTAGAGCTCGGCCAGACGAAACATGACGTCGGGAGTCCACTTTTTGTCGGACGGATAACGGCGCAAGAAGCCTTCCAGCACGGCGATGGCATCCATGCGGCGCTGCTTCTCTTCTTTTTCGTTGAACGAGATGAGCGGCTCGTACTTCTCGCGGATACCCTTGAGTTTTTCGAAGTAGGTCCGCTTGATGATGTTCGACGCCGCCTTGCGGAAGCCGCCGATTTCGTCCGCGTAGCGCGCGAGATCGGCGGCCATCTCGTCGATCGCCTTGGGATCGACGGGCGCTTGACGGGGCACCTTGCCGGCCGCGCGCGCGGAAGCCGGAACCGCCAGGATGCCGAGCAGTGCCAGCGCGAAGAACCGACGAAAACCTGAACGATGCGCCGCCACCCTACTTCTCCTCCTCGAGCAAGGGGCGGAAGTCCTCCTCGACGGTCTTGAGCTCGAGCTTCTGTTGATTGATGAGTTTGGAAACCGTCGAGGTCCGCTGATCCTTGAGGCCCCACGCGACGTCGACCAAACCGACATCGGACTGCACGACGAGGTCGTAGAAGCGATCGGTCGCTTTGGAAAGCATGGCGAAGGCGAGGCCGCCACCGAGGTTCTGCGATTCGCTGACGATGCCGCCGAGTTTGGCGTTCGCCGCCTGCAGATCGTTCTTTTCGGCGAGCAGCTGCTGCTTGAGCTCGCCGAGTCGCCGCTGGGCAGACGCCTCGATCTTACCGTCGAGCTCGGCAAGACGGGCCTGCACCCCGTCGGCGCGCTCCAAGATGGAGGCGATGGCGTCGAAGTCGCGCTGGTCACCCGCGGAAAGCCGACCCCGCGCGCCCTGGTACACAGCTCGCTCCTTCTTCATGCTGTCGACCAACGTGGCGATGGCGCCCCGGTCTTGATCGCCTGTGGCAGCACCCACCGTCGCCTCGCGAGCCGCCTCTGCAATAGCGTTGCGAATGTGGTCATTCGAAGCGCGCAATTCGGTGATGGCATCGCGCATGCTGGACACCGGCTGGATGAGCTCTTCGGGCTTGATCTTCTGGTCGGCGCGCGACTTGATGAAGTACTGCTCGATGGCGACCAGCTCGGCCTCCATCCCCTGAACCATCACGTTCAGCTCGGAAGCTTGGCCGTCCAGCTGATCGAGAGCCGCGTGCGCCTTCTTCTCGCGGTCGCGCAGGGCGCTCGCCGTGAGCGGTAGTCCCTCCAGCTCTCTTTCGGCCATGGCACGCTCGACGGCGATCTGTTCGAGACGCGTCTTGTCCTCTTCGCTCAGCGAGCCCGCGGTCAGCGTTCGCATCTTGCCGACGAAACGGCGGCGGATCTCGACGATCTGGTTGAGGATCTCGGAGGTGCGCGTCCGCACCGCAGCCAAGTCGGGGAAAATGCCGACCTTGAGTTGACCGCCCACGGCCAGCTCGAGACGGGCAAGCGTCTGCTCGGAATCCTTGATGCCACGCTCGAGCTCGCTCACGTCGTCGGTCAGGGCCACCACACGGGCCACCGCCGGATCCGCCTTCACCCATTTCACCGCGACCTTGGGCATGAAAGCGGTAATGTCGAATTTATCCATGCCCTTACCGATGAGCGAATCGTAGTAGGCGGGATCCGCCTTGCACTTGGTGAGCGTCTCGTCGAGCTGCTTGTAGAGCGGCTCGAGCTGGTCGCGGGCCTGCATGAAGGCTTCGTTGGCGAGCGAAAAATTACCGAGGCGGACATGCAGGTTGCCCATGAGCAGGCGCAACTCCGGCGCTTGCGGGCTATCGGGATTCTGCAAGAGGATGAGATCCAAGGCCCGGTAGGCGGACTTGTAGTCCTTGGCCTTGATCGACGTCCAGGCCAGCTCGTCCAGCGCTTCTTCGTAGTGCAACGACTGCTGGGGGATCCAATTGTAGGCCTCGCGCGCTTTCTCGAATTGGTCGTGCTCGTAGTTGAGGCGACCAATCGCCAGGCGCGCCAGCTCCTGGATTTCCTTTTCGGTATCGTTGCGCGGATGGGCGCGCACGATGGCGTCGAATCCCGCCAGGGCGGACACCTCGTCACCCTTCTTGACGAGCGCGGTGGCGATGAAATAACGAGCCTGTAGGAAGTAAGGGCTCGTGGTCGGGATGCTGGCAAACGTGGAAAGGGCGTCGTCCAATCGATCGCGGAAGAACGCGTATTTGCCGCGCACGTACGGCACCGACGGCTCGAGCTGGTCGAACGGAATGTTCTGCAGCCGCTTGAGGTAGTCGTCGACCTGGCTGAAGTCTTCGGTGTGCAGGCTGATCTCGATGAGACGCTGAAGTGCCTTCTGCTCTGCCCGCGAGCCAGAGTTCTTCTTGACCGCGATTTCCAGGTAATGCCGAGCCGAGTTGTAATCCTTTTCTTGAAAAAGCGATTCGCCAAGCAGCACAAGCGCATCGTCGGCGCCCTGGGCGTTGGGGTATTTCTCGACGACATCGAGCAGAATCGTCGCCGCCTCGTTGTAGTTCTTCAGCTTGAAGAGCATCTCGGCGTCCACCACCCGGCGCATGGCCACGGCAGGATCCGGGGCGGACGAATCCGTAAAATCGGCCGATGTCGCCCGCACCCGCTCTTCCAAGTCGCCGAGCTTGGCGTTGGCCTCTTCGAGCTCACCGGCGAGAACATGGCCCGCCCACAGCCCCACGGTAGCAACAGCGACACCGCAAAGGAGGGCCAGCGAGCCGCGGGTAGCGCGGCCGCCCTTCCTCCACGTGAGAGCAGGCGAGCTTTGCTCGGCTGCTCTCGCTCGCGGGGGATCCAAAGGACCCTTCCAGGGTCCTTTAGTCAATAGGACAGTCCCTGACGGCTGGTTCATCGGATTTCCTCCGGCGTGCCGCTACTTCTTCGCCGCCGGTGAGCCAGTCGTTCCCTCGGGAGAGACGAGGTTGACCTTGAACTCGACCGCAGGCTTGTCCTCCATGTTCGTCGTGATGCCGCCCTTCTCGTAGCCCACCACGGTCACGACCGTCGCTTTGCCGTCGGCGGCCAGGAACGTATTGCTGGAGCTGGCTTTGAACTTGTAGCCCTTGAGGTAGCTAAACACGCCAAAACCGCTGCCCTGGTAGACGAGCTGCACCGAGAGCGTGTGATTACCCGGCTGGATGGCGCCGTTGTACACGTCGAACTCGGGCATGTCCGCCAAGCGCCCGCTGTCGTCGACCTTATTCATGATCTGGACGCCGTCGAGCGCGTACACGACCTTGATGAGGCGGAAGGTCGCGCCCATCTCATTCTTGTGCTTGATGACACAGCGGGAAGCGCCGATCACGCCGCCCAAGACCGTTTCCTTGAGCAAGTTGAGGCGCGCGCGGGTGCGAAACACCTGTTCCTTGAGATCGTTGACGTTGCGTTCGAGCGCCTTCAGGCGGACTGCGGAAGTACTGCCGTCCGCCGGTGCGGCCGCAGGCTCGGGCGCGGGAGCAGCTATTGGCGTCGCGTCGGCCGCAAACGCCGACGGTAGACAAAAGCAACCTGCGAGCAAAAAGCCCAGGACCCCCCAAGTTCGTCGCATCTTCATCTCACGGCTCCTTCTGAGCATTCGGTAGCGTCGCCGGGCATCGCCCGTCCACAGCCCGGAGCACATGAAGCAAGTGCCTCACGTTTGCGCCGGAGGGATGTAGTCTATAGCAGGCGACTCCGCGTGTAGTCAAAAGCACCTCGGTCTTCGAAATAGTGCGGTGGTGCGTTTCCGATGGAACGCGGCATCTTACCAGAAGAATTTGGCGGCCGCCTGCTCCTTAGTGCAAGTCGGATATCGCCCCATTGGATCTAGTTTCGGAAACCTGCTGGCGAGCGGTTACCAGAGCCGCCCAAGCGGCCTCCAAAACCTCGGCTATCCCTTCACCCGTTACGGCACTGATACCAAAGAGCCGAAGGCCGCGCCTTGCAAAGGTCTTCTTGAGCGCTGGCAACTTTTTCCGCGAAGCGGGCAGATCGATCTTGTTGAGCACCACGATTTCCGAGCGCGCCGCCAGAGCTGGATCATAAAGCTTGAGCTCGCGACGAAGCGCGAGGTAGTCGCGCAAAGGCGTGCGCCCGTCGCCCTGACCGACCTCGACGATCTGGACGAGCACGCGCGTTCGGTCCAGGTGGCGTAGAAACTGGTGACCGAGCCCAGCGCCCGCGTGCGCGCCCTCGATGAGGCCGGGCACGTCGGCCAGCACGAGCGAGCGATCGCCCGGCAACTGGACTACGCCCAAATTGGGAATGAGCGTGGTGAACGGATAGTCCGCGATCTTCGGCCGCGCCGCCGAAACGCGGGCGATGAAAGACGACTTTCCCACGTTGGGGAAACCCACCAGACCAACATCGGCAAGCAGCTTCAGCTCCAGGCGAACCATACGCTGCTGCCCCTGCCGTCCCCGCTCGGCATGCCGAGGGGCCCGGTCGATGGGCGTCGCGAAGTGGATGTTGCCGCGACCGCCTTTGCCTCCCCGAGCGGCACAGAAGCGTTCGCCGTGCTTGCGCAGATCCGCCAGAAGATCGCCGGTTTCGTCGTTGTAGATCATGGTCCCGGCGGGAACGCGCAACACGATGTCGTCGCCGCGTTTGCCGTACATGTCCTTGTTGCCGCCGCGCACGCCGGGCGGGGCATGGTGCTCGTGGCGATAGCGAAAATCGAGCAAGGTCGACAGGCCCTCGTCGACCTGGAGGATCACGCTGCCGCCGTCACCGCCGTCGCCGCCCGAGGGACCGCCTTTGGGCACGAACTTCTCGCGCCGGAACGCGACGGCGCCATCGCCGCCGTCACCACCGCGAACACTGATACGGGCGCGGTCGATGAAAGCGGTCACAGGCAGCTCCTTCCCCGCCAGTGGCGGGAAGCCGAGGTCAGACCTCGATGCTGATCAACTTGCGGTTGCCGCAGCTGCTGAACTTCACCTTGCCGGGCTTGAGCGCGAACAACGTGAAATCGCGGCCCATCCCGACATTGTTGCCGGGGTGAAACAGCGTGCCGACTTGGCGAACCAGAATGTTGCCGGCAAGAACCGATTCGCCGGCGTAGCGCTTGACACCGCGACGCTGGGACTGCGAATCGCGGCCGTTACGAGAGGCGCCTTGACCCTTTTTGTGTGCCATGGCGGTTACGCTCCTGCCTTGATCGAGACGATCTTGAGAGCCGTGTAGGGCTGTCGATGTCCCGTCTTGCGACGATACGCCTTGCGCCGCTTGTACTTGAAGATGATGATCTTCTCGCCAAGTCCGTCCCCCATTACTTCCGCCTCGACCTTGATACCGGACACTTCCGGCTTGCCGATTTGGACGTTCCCGCCATCATCGGCGAAAAGCAAAGGCGAGAAAGAAACTTTGTCTCCGGGGTTTGCAGAAAGCTTCTCGACGCGCAGAGTTTCTCCCTCGGCGACTCGATATTGCTTTCCTCCGGTTTGAATTACGGCGTACATGGATTGGGCTCCAGAGCGAGGCGCGTAATTTAGAGGAGTTTGGCGCGCTGTCAAGGGGAACCTGAAAGGAACGGTCCGACCGTGCAACCGCGCGCTGGCAAAACTAGCCTTTAACGGCGCGAAAAAGCACCGAGCTACCGTGGCCCGAAAGGCCTTCGACCTCGGCAAGTGCGGCCACGGCGTCGGCCTGGCGAGCAACCGCTTCCGGTGCGTATTCAATGAACGAGGTGCGCTTGAGAAAATCGCCGACTCCAAGCGGCGATGAAAAGCGCGCGCTTCCACCGGTGGGAAGGACGTGGCTCGGCCCGGCGAAATAGTCGCCGAGGGCTTCGCAGGCGTAGTGCCCGACGAAAACCGCACCCGCTGCGGTCACCTGCTCGGCCCAGCGAGGAGCGTCGTCGAGAGCAATGCCGGCGTGCTCGGGCGCGAGAAGGTTAACCAAGGCGATCGCCCGAGCAGCGTCCTTGACCACGACGGCAAGACCCTGGCCGGCGACCGCCTTCGCGGCAATTTCC
>CAZTTW010000177.1:0-7995 GCA_964616265.1 uncultured Myxococcales bacterium
CGTCGGCTTCGGCAGCGAACGTCCCATCGCTCCGAACGACACTGACGAGGGTCGCCAGACGGACCTTCGCATCGAAGCGAAGGAGCTGTAGCGCCAAGCTGTAGGCTGAGGACAGGCAAACGGACGCTTCTCCCGAGCGCCGCCTTCCCGCCAGACGAGCGGGCTTCCTTGCGGGCTCCAAGCACTCTCTCGGGCGCTGGTGGGCGGCGACCCCGTTCCCACGAAGACGTGTATCTCGAAACCGTGATCGCGTGAGAGGACCTCCCCGTGTTGGCGCACCCTGGGCGTTCGTGGTCCAGAACGACGAAGAAGCGATCTTGCCATCTGCCCCGTTGTCATTCGTCAGTCCCACCTGCTTTCTGAGTTTGCCACCGATGCCTTGGTGAAACCGCTCGGTCCTATAGTGCTCGACGAATTCTTGATCAAGTGGCGCAGATGTCGCTCGCCGAAGATGACGAAGTGATTCAGACAGATGGTTCGGCTCACCCAACCGGCGTCGGATTCCGCTCCTTGAACTGCCACTGATGCCAGTACGGGTAGATGGGCGTGGTCGCGCTCGCGGCGTCGAGGCGGGCAACCTGCGCAGCGGTCAGGCTCCAACCGACGGCGCCGAGGTTGTCGCGAAGCTGGGCCTCGTCGCGCGCCCCAATGATCACGCTCGCGACCGTGGGCCGTTGCAGGAGCCAGTTCAAGGCGACCTGGGGAACGCTCTTGCCGGTCTCGGCAGCCACGTCGTCGAGCGCGTCGACGACGCGGTAGAGGTACTCGTCATCCACCGGCGGTCCGCCTTCTGCCGCCAGCCGACTGTTGAGCCGACTCGTCTCCGGCCGCGACTGGCCACGACGGATCTTCCCGGTGAGCCGTGCCCAGCCGAGCGGGCTCCAGACGAACGTGCCGATGCCCTGATCGCGCGCCAGCGGCATGAGCTCCCACTCGTACTCGCGACCGATCAGCGAGTAGTACGCCTGATGGACCACGTAGCGGCACAGACCATCGCGCTCCGAAAGCATCAGCGACTTCATCAGGTGCCAGCCCGAGAAGTTGGAGCAGCCAACGTAGCGGATCTTGCCGGCCTGGACCAGGTGATCGAGCGCCGCCAGAGTCTCCTCGACCGGCGTGAGCGCGTCGAAGGCATGGATCTGGTAGAGGTCGATGGTGTCTGTCCCGAGGCGCCGCAAGCTTCCTTCGCAGGCCGCGATCAGGTGCTGGCGCGAGGAGCCCACGTCGTTCGGGTCCGCTCCTGCGCGTTGGCCACCCTTGGTCGAAAGAATCACCTGGTCGCGCCGCCCCTTGATTGCTTTTCCGAGGATCTCCTCGGCGAGGCCGTCCGAGTAAATGTCGGCCGAGTCGAACAGGTTGAGTCCCGCCGCAAGACACAGGTCAACAAGGTGGGTGGCCCCGACCACGTCGCTTGCACCCCAGGCCTTGAAGAACTCGGTGCCGCCCCCGAAGGTCCCGGTCCCCAGGCAAAGCGCCGGGACCTTGAAACCACATCTGCCGAGCTGTCTGAACTCCATCATGTCCCTGTTTTACTCCGAAATTGTAGCAAAGCAGTTGTGCGCCGAAGAAACGCGCTAGCCGGCCATGTTGGCTACCGTCCGCAGTCTTTGACAGCGAAAATGTTGCAGAGAGACGGCGATGCTCGCTGCGGAGAACACGTGCCATTCCAACCACATGGACGCCAGAGATCACTCACCCCACGCGATCTTGGAAGTTCCTCTAATGGGGATAGCGGGGAGCCACCTCGCGTCCCCCACCAACTTGGGTGGGGTAGATGAGTCAACAGGGAGGGCGTGACCTTCAAGGTGCTTCCCCTCCGAATGGAATCGACCTTGGTCGACAAGATGGACGAGGCCTGGAGGCGCCAGCACCTGCTCTCACGCACGCACCTCTTCCGCAAGTGCCCCACACCCACCAATACGCCGGCCAAGTCGTCGCGGCGACGACAACGAACGCAACACCGGCCCTCTCGAGGGTGCCAGCAGGACGCTATCAACCCATATCGATGGCATGGTCGTCACGGTAGCTTTCTCAAGATATAACCGTGGAACCAAAGTCTCTCTTCGCCGTCCGTCTCGATCCTTCGGATCACTTCGCCCATTCCGGCGAGCGGGCCGGCAACAATCGCTTCTTCATCGGAGAGCGGCACGAGACACAGTCGAGCCGAGCCCAAGTCGCCGCTGCTGTCGGACCACGATACTTCGGCGAAAAGATCGCCCTTGGTTTCGCGCAATCGAAAACCGGCCATCGTGGCCCCACCGAGATCCCCGTTGACTGGCCGATAGGCGCCCAGGCGTTGCCGCCAGCTCCCCAGTTCCTTTGGTTGCTTGAGCCGCTCCCCAACCAGAATCTGTCGGTCGCCCTGAGGGCCGCCCAGGGTAGCGACGATGAGCTCGCGACCGGCGAGGGTCCTGCGCGACAGACCGGCGTGTCCCAATGGGCCAAGGTCGAGGTGAAAGAGACCGAGCCAGCGATAGTCGAGGCCGAGCTTGCCGTCGGTCCGTGGCACCAGATCGAGAGAGCGCCCGTTGACCTGGGCGTGCAGACCTCCTCCGCGCGTGTAGACGTGCGCGAGCCCGGCTATGGTCGTGTAGTCGCCGACGATTTCCTGCTGAGCCGCCGCCGGCCAGGGGCGATCTGCCGCCGGAACCTTGCTGGGCACAGCTGGCAACGGTTGGCGCACGCCAGTCTTCACCTCGAGGGCCAGCTTGAGTGCCTCGGTCGCGATTCGGCCGACAATCTCCCCAGGGCCGGAATTGGCCAGCACGACCACACCCAACTTGTGTTCGGGCAGTGCGAAGAGCTGGCTCACGAACCTTCCGATCGCTCCGCCGTGGCCGGCGAGCGGGCCGGCGTTCTGGATGGTCGACCGGTCGAGAAACCACCCGAGGCCAATGCGCAGGTCGAGGTCCAGCGGCACCGAGGCGTTCTGGGGCCTGAGCATTTCGGACAGGGATTCCGGCTTCAAGACCTGATGGTCGCCGGAACGGCCACCGGCAAACACCATCGCGAGAAAGCGACTCATATCGGCCACGCTGGAGTTGAGCCCACCGGCGGGCAGGTCGGGAATTCGGGGCTCGTGTGCCACGCGTCCCTTGTCGTAGCTACTCGACATTTGCGGCGACGGAGATGGCCCCGGATCGAACGACGAATGGGTCATGCCGAGAGGCCCCAGCACGGCGACCCGCATGTGGTCGGCATAGGGCGTTCCGGCGACGTTCTGCACCGCGAGGCCGAGCAGGGCCAGTCCCACATTCGAGTACGAGAACACGAAACCGGGCGGATAGGCGGCGTCGCTCTCCTTGAGGGCCGGCACGACCTCGGCAAGCGGCGGCGTCGGTGCGGCACCCCAGACGAGATCGCGAAGCAGGCCCGAGTGGTGGGTCATGAGTTGGCGTGGTGTGACCGCCGTATCGTCGGAGAATCTCGACCTGACGTGGAATCCTGGAACGTAGTCCGCCACAGGCCGATCGAGCGCGATGCGCCCCTGTTCCACCAACTGCATCGTCGCCGTGTCGGTGAAGAGCTTCGAGATCGAGCCCACTCGGTACAAGGTCTCGGCCGTAGCCTGGACCGCTTTGTCCTTGTCCGCATAGCCGAAGCCTTCCGCCCAGAGGACACGCTGGTCGTCGACCAAGGCGATGCTCAGCCCAGTCACCGCGTTCTTGTCCATCTCGTAGCGAATCAGGGCCGACAGGTACGCGATGGTCGAGCTATAGTCCCCTCGGTTGACGGTCGGTGGACGCCTCGGCGCGTGGCTACAGCCTACGGCCAGAGCGATCGCGCCGAGCCACAGAGACATCACTATGCCTGTGCACCGTCGTAGACAAGCGGTCATGAGAGCGTCACCAATGTCCAACGACGTTCTTGCGACGTCAACTCCCACCGTCCTGCTCGGTTTGTCCCTCGACCTCTCATCCGGGCGCCGACGGGATGTCGATCCTGGATAGATAGGCACGGCCACGGGCGTGATCGCAGGCAAGCGCGCCGATATCGGGCGTGTGGTTGCGTCGGGGCGAACGTGGTTTTGTCGTTCGGGCAGGGAATCGTAGGACAAAGCAGGGAGTCGGGAGCAGGGCCAGACCAACCTACCTGCATCAGTACCACGCTCGAAAAGCGGGCAACTCGGATGTCTAACCGGCGAACCGCAAGGGTGCGCGAGATCGGCGTGTCGTAGTAGAAGGTCGGTATGTCTTCGAGAGCGCGGTCGCGACGGCGTGGCGCAATCGTGCGGCCGCCTAGCTGCCGTTCGAGAGACACCGGCTAGGCCAAGCAAACCGACCGTCGCAGTAAAGTCGGAAGCGCCGACGGGATGCTTCTTGTAGAGTAATCGCCGCCCATGAAAAGAGCGTTCCTTTTCCTGCTCGGTCTCTTCCGGCGCTTCAACCTGTGGAAGCTGCAGCTCGACGGCAAGACCATGGCCGACGTTCACGACGAGCGCATCGTGACCGGCAAGGCCTGGGCCGAGTACTGCGACACCATCAAAGCCGCGGGCACCGCCATGCTGTTTCCCGGATCGCCAAAAGATGCGTTCACCCAGGCCGAGGGCTACCGTTACCTCAGCCGCCTGGTGCGCGGCGGCCTGGAGGCGTTCATCGAGTACGCCGATCCACTCTTCCCGCGCTTTCAGCGCATGGTCCACGAAACGGTCAAGCTGGGTGCGGACAACCCGGACAACTTCTACGTCAGTGCGCGCATCAGCGGCGCGCACCGGTACCGCATCTGGGGCAAACGCGGCAGCGCCTTCTACCTCGGCTTCGCCTCGCAGCTTGCCGACTACACCAAGGACGAGCCGCAGGTAAGCGGATCGCTCGAAGCGAGTGATATGACCGTGGCACCTGATGGCAGCTTCGAAATCGTCGTCTCTGTCGACAAGCCCGCGGGCAGCGCCAACTGGTTGCCCATGAGCGTGCATTCGCGCATCGTGCTCGTGCGCCAGACTTTCCTTGATAGAAATACGGAAAAGCCGGCGGAGTACTTCATCGAGCGCATCGGCGGCGAAACCGCGCCGGGGCCGCTCACCGCACAGGCCGTGGACGAAGGACTGACCAACGCCGGGCTTTTCGTGACCGGCTCGTCGCTGTTCTTTGCCAAGTGGTCGCGCGATTGGAAGAAGCACGCGAACATGCTGCCGCAGCACCCGCCGGAAATATCCGCGGCTGCCGGCGGCGATCCGAACATCGCGTACTACCACTCGTACTGGGAGCTGGGCGACGACGAATGCCTGGAGCTGACCTTCACGCCCCCCGCCTGCCAGTACTGGAACTTTCAGCTGAACAATTACTGGATCGAATCGCTCGACTACCGGTACTTCCAGGTGACGCTGAACAAGCACACGGCGGAATACCGGCCCGACGGATCCGTGCGGCTGCTCATCGCACACCGCGATCCCGGCCTCGGCAACTGGATCGACACGGCCTACCACCGCTGTGGGACGATGAGCTTGCGCTGGCTGCGCAGCACGGAGTTTCCGCCGGTGAAGGTGCGCACGCTGGGGAGCTCTGGGCTCGCAGGATTGCCGCGATGAAGATCCCGCGCTACCGACTGCCGATCCGGATCTTCAATGCGCTCGGCGTTCGTCCCCGCCTGGACGAAGCAGCGCTCCTCGATGCAGCCGTGAAAAAAAGCGGCCTGCACGACTTCGGCGACGAGAGCTTTCGGCCCGCGCTGCGACGCCTGGTGATTGCGCTCAACGAAGAAGCGCGGCTGCATGCGTGGGGCCGATTCGTCACGAAGCAACGCTTGGTAGGCGTTTTGCAAAATCGCCTGCGTGCCGAAGCCCTTTTTCGCAAGCACCCGGAGATTCTCGACCAAGAGCTCAAGCCGATGATCGTCGTGACTGGCCTGCAGCGCACGGGCACGACGCTGCTTCACCGGCTGCTGGCCGCCGATCCGGCAGCGTACAGCGTGCTGAGCTGGGAGGCACTGAATCCCGCGCCCCTCTTTCGCGCCAACGAGAAGAGCAAGCGCATCGCCATCGCACGCATGAGCGAGCGCGTGCTCCGCTACATGGCGCCCGAGTTCTTCGCCATTCATCCCGTCGAACACACGTCGCCCGAAGAGGAAGTTCTGCTGCTCGACATGGCGTTCCTGAGCACGGTGCCGGAGGCCACGATGTTGGTGCCGGAATACTCGGCGTGGCTGGCGACGCAGGATCAAGAGCCGGCGTATCGTACGATGAAGAAGCTGTTGCTTCTCCTGCAGTGGCAAAAAGGAGCAACACAGACTCATTGGGTGCTGAAGACGCCGCACCACATGGAATGGTTGGACGTGCTGGTGCACGTCTTTCCCGGCGCGCGCATCGTGCACACCCATCGCGATCCGCTGCGTAATCTGGCGTCTTTCTTGAGCATGGCTTTTCACGCCATGCACATCTTCAGCGCCGCCGTCACGCCGGAAGAAGTTGGTGCGTTTTGGACGCGCAAGGTTGCCACCATGGTTGAGCGCGCGATGGCCTTTCGCGCGTCCACCGACGCCAGCACGATCACCGACGTGATCTATTACGACCTGGTGAAGGATCCCATGCACGCCGTGGAGCGCATTTACGCCGAGGCCAGCCTGCCGCTGACGAATGAAGCACGGACCGCCATGCAGGTGCAGCGGAAAGCCAGCACGCAACACAAGTATGGCGTTCACCGTTATCGCCTAGAGGATTTCGGCGTGGATCTGGCGCAGGCCGAGGCTGGCTTCTCAAAATACCGGGCGTCCTTTCAACTGCCCCACGAGGACAGTTGATGGAGAGCAAGCAATACAGCAGCACCTCGAGCTCGATTGCTGGTGCGATCAAACAACGCTTTGGCAAGAAGGCGCGCATCGGAGCGCTCTCTGAGTACGAACGCTTGGATGGCAAGACCGCTCTCGTGACGGGCGCCAGCTCGGGCCTGGGATTTGCCACGGCCGTGGCCCTCGCTCGGCGCGGAGCTCGCGTGCTCATGGCCGTGCGCAGTGGCATTCCCGAGAAAGGCGACGCCGTTCGAAAAGCCAGCGGCTCGGCCGTAGTAGAGATGCGCTCCGTGGATTTGTCGGATTTGGACAGCGTACGCGCCTTCGCCGCCGGCCTGCGCGCCGAAGGCGCGTCGCTGGATCTACTGGTGCTCAACGCCGCCACGGTTCCCGCGCATTCGCGCAAGAGCAAGCAAGGTCTGGAAGAAATGTTTGTGGTCAATTACCTGGCCTCGTTCTATCTCGCCAATTTGCTCATCGAAGGCGGCACGGTCCGAAAGAATTCCGGCGCGCGCATCGTCGTCGTGGCCTCCGAAGCGCATCGGTCGTCGCCGGCCATCGACTGGAGCACGTTCGGCGTGTACCAGGACTACGCGATGAAGCGCGTGGTGCCACTTTACGGTTACTACAAGCACATGCTTCTGTCGTTCGCCTTCGAGCTGTCTCGCAGACTACAGACAGAAAACGCCGGCATTGGCGTGTTCGCGCTTTGTCCCGGACCGGTGAACAGCCGCATCGCTCGCGAGACGCCGTGGTTTGCGCGCTGGCTGGTCGCTGCGATCTTCGCCGTATTCTTCAAGGCCCCGGCCAAGGCTTGCGAGCCGGTGGTCTACCTTTCCTGCGCGCGTTCCCTCGAAGGACGCACCGGCGTTTACCTGCACCTGATGGAAGAAAAGGCGGTCGCGCCAGCGACATCGGATCCGGAGAATGGCCCCAGGCTTTGGCACGCCAGCCAAGCGTTGCTGGAACAACTCGGTTATTGACGGCAAGTCATGCTGTGATATCGAGCGGTTCCACTCGGTCCGCAAACGACTCAACTTGCAACTGAACCAAGAATTCTGGCGCTCCCTTGGTGTCCGAAAATCCGTCACCGGAATTCTGGCACGAGTGAGCACTGCGGGGCTGCGAACGACGACATTCTTACACCCAGCGCATCGGCAAGGTCTTCTTCTGCTGTATGCAGATTCCGGGGTCGAGAACGTCAACACTCCTCGCAATTGACGATCGATAGTGGGGAGAGACGGCGAACTACTTCGCCGCGCCGTCGGTGAT
>CAZTTW010000178.1:0-7977 GCA_964616265.1 uncultured Myxococcales bacterium
CTTTGATGTGCTGCTGGCTGGTGTCCGAGCACGCATACAAATTGGTCTCGGTGTGAACGATGCCGGGCATCTTGCCGGCGGCTTCGGCGACTTTCTTGACGTCGACGACCGAGGCGATGTTGTGGCCGCAGTGGCAAATGAAGATGCCAATGCGCGCCTTCTCGTCGGTGACGTCGCGCTCCCAGGGGTATTCGTGACGCTTGATCATCGTGCCGCGGACCGGAGACAGCTTCTCCATCGCGCAGGCGGCGGCACCCGATGCCTGCGCCACCGACTCGGGAATATCCTTGGGCTCTTGGAAGGCGCCCGCGACGTAGATGCCAGGTTTGGAGGCCGCCATGGGCGCCAGTCGATCGGTTTCACAGAATCCGAACTGATTCAGATTCAGGCCGAGCTTGGCGGCTGTGTCTTTTACAGAGGCGCTGGGACGCAGACCGACCGACAGCACGACCAAGTCGTATTCGTCCTGGTGCTCGGCGCCCTTCTCGTCGAAGAAACGCACCCGAGCGTTCTTGCTGCCGGGCATTTCGACCACCCGCGACGGCATGGCGCGGATGAATTTCACGCCGTGCTCGTCGCGAGCGCGGTTCACGTAGCCATCGAATTCCTTGCCGAAGGCGCGCACATCCATGCAGAAGATCGAGATGTCGAGCCCCTGCACGTGCTCGAGCGCGACCATCGCCTCCTTGGTCGCCGACATGCAACAGATCGACGAGCAATAGCCGTTGCCGCGGGCGCTGTCGCGCGAGCCGACACATTGAATGAAGGCGATTTTCTTGACCGGCTTGCCGTCCGAGGGGCGCTGCACGTGGCCTTCGGTCGGCCCCGAGGCGCTCAGCATGCGCTCGAATTGCACGCTGGAAAGCACGTTGGCGTACCGACCGTGGCCGAATTCGCCGCGAAGGCTGGCCTGGAATTCGTCGTAGCCGGGCGTGAGGATGACCGAGCCCACGCGGATGCTTTCCGTCCTGGGCTTCATGTCGTGCACGATAGCCCCGGGTCCGCACGCCTTCACACACAGGCCGCACTCGCTGCACAGGCCGCAGGCAAGACAGCGCTTGGCTTCGGCGACCGCTTGCTCTGCCGTGTAGCCGGTTTCGATCTCGCGGAAGTCGCGCGTGCGATCTTCGACGACGATCTTCTTCATGGTCTGCTTGGCTGCGATTTCAGCCGCTGGATTGGGATTGGGCGCGGTGGCTTTCTTCTTGGTGTCGAGCACCGGCATCGGCTGGCCGCGCAGGAAGGCATGGATGGCGCTCGCGGCGTGATGGCCATGCGCCATGGCTTCGACCAGCGAGGCCGGACCCAGGACGACGTCACCGCCGGCGAACACGCCGTCGGTGACGGTGGCGAGCGATCCATTGGCGGCGATCTTGCCGTTTTCCAACGGAACACCTTCGATATCGGCAGTCTGGCCGATGGCAATGATCACGTTGTCCGCCGCGACGGTGAGGTTGGAGCCTTCGACCGGAACGGGACGCCGACGGCCCGAAGCATCGGGCTCGCCTAGCTTCATGCGCAGGCATTCGAGGCCGGTCACACGGCCGCTGGCGGCGATGACCTTGATCGGGTTCGTCAGCAGCTCGAACTTCACGCCCTCTTCTTCGGCTTGCTCGATTTCTTCGGGCAGCGCGGGCATTTCGGCGCGACCGCGGCGGTAGACCACCGTGACTTCTTTCGCGCCCATGCGCAGGGCCGCGCGCGCGGCATCCATCGCGACATTGCCGCCGCCGACCACGACGGTCTTAGCGCCCATGGGAACTTTTTCGCCCAGGTTCACCGGGCCGAGAAAATCGAGGCCGTACAGCACACCGGCCGCGTCGTCGCCGGGCAGGTCCATTTTCTGGCTCTTGTGCGCGCCGGTGGCCACGAAGATAGCCGAGAATCCTGCCTTCTTGAGGCTGTCGAGGGTGAAGTCCTTGCCGAGCTTCTGGTTGAGCTGAACATCCACGCGCTCGTTGAGGATCTGCTCGATTTCGTAGTCGAGCACGTCGCGTGGCAGGCGATACGCAGGCACGCCCAAGCGGAGCATGCCGCCGAGGAACGGCCGCGCTTCGAAGAGCGACACCGCGTAGCCCTGCTTGGTCAGATCCTGCGCAGCCGTAAGGCCCGCCGGACCGCCACCGATGATGGCGACTTTCTCTTTCTGGACCTTGATCGGCGTGAAAGGCGCGCGCGTCTTCTTGTCGAGCTTCGCGTACACGAAGTCGGCCGCGAAACGCTTGAGATCGCGCACGGCCACCGGCTCGTCGAGCTCTTTGCGGTTGCACTGACTTTCGCAGGGGTGCTGGCAAATGCGGCCACAGACCGCGGGCAGCGGACAGCGCTCTTTGACCAGCTCGTAGGCTTCTTCGAATTTGCCAGCCGCCACGAGCGCCACGTACCCCTGGGCATTCACCCCGGCTGGACACGCTGCCTTGCAAGGCGCCGTGCCCTCGGCCTTGGAAATGCCGTACACATTGGGAATGGCCTGAGCGTAGGGGCGAAATACGGCCTTCCGCGTTCCAAGGGCGCGATCAAACTCGTTGGGCAACGATACGGGGCAGGCGATGGAACAATCGCCACAAGCGTTGCACTTGCTCATGTCGATGTAGCGCGGACGCTGGCGCAGCTTCACTTCGAAGTTGCCGACCTCGCCACTGATGCCCTCGATATCGGCCAACGTGAGGATGTCGATGTTCTTGTTGCGCGCGCACTCGACGAGCTTCGGCGACAGAATGCACATGGCACAGTCGCCGGTCGGGAAAGTCTTGTCCAATTGGGACATGCGACCGCCGATGGCGGCCGACTGTTCGACGAGATAGACCTTGAAGCCGGATTCCGCTAGATCAAGCGATGCTTGAATGCCGGTGATGCCAGCGCCGCACACCATGACTGCGCCGACCGCCTCCGGGACCTTGGCGGAATTTTCCACAGGCGCGCTGGCGCCATTTCCATTGATAGGCTTCTGTTCACTCATCGTGTTGCCCTACGCACAGAGTCCGCGATCCGCCAACAGCTTGTTGGGGCTGACCACCAAGCTGCGAAGGCCCAGGTCCTTGCGGGACAGGCCGAAGGCTAGGCCCAGCAGCTGCGTGAAGTAGAAAACCGGCAAATTGAATTGCTCGCCGGACGCCTTTTCCGTGTCCTTCTGTCGCAAATCCAAGTTCATCTGACAGAGCGGGCACGCGGTGGCGATGCAATCCGCGCCCGCGGCCTTGGCCATCGCGAGAATCTCCCGAGTCAGCTTCTTGACGATGGTGACGTCGGTAATGGAATAGCCGGCCCCGCAACACTCGGTCTTGTGCGGCCATTCCAGGATGGTCGCGCCGGCCGCTTCCAAGACTTGATCCATCAGCGTGGGATTCTCCGGATCGTCGAACTGAGTGATCTCCGGCGGACGTGAAAGCAGACAGCCGTAGTAGGTGACGACCTTGATGCCCTTGAGGGGTTTCTTCGTCGCCTCGGCAATCTTCTTCATGCCCACGTCGCGGGCCAGGATCTCCAGCAGGTGCAAGATCTCGGTCTTGCCGTCGTAGTCCTGCCCGACCACACCGGCGACGGTCTTACGCAGCTCGGGATTGTTTGCAATCTCGTGATTGGCGGTCTTGAGCCGGCTATAGCAAGCGGCGCAGCCCACGGCCACCGTCTGGCCGCCCGCGGCGACGAGGTTTTTCGCCGGCAGCGCGACGGACAGCAGCGCATCGGTCTGGTGAGCCGAGGTCGAGCCGCAGCAGATCCAACCCGGAATTTCCGGCAATTGCAGCCCCAGAGCCTTGCTTACGGCGACCGTCGACTTTTGATAGTCGTGCGCGGTGCCTTCCATACTGCAGCCAGGAAAAAACGCGTAGCTCACGACTTGTTCCCCTTCATTTGGGCAGCGCGCTCGAACATCTTGTCGCGCTCGCCGCGCCCTTTGGCGGCGGACTGCCACAGTGGCATCTTGCCCTTCATCAGCATCATGGGCAGCTTGCCCATGTCCTCGAACAATCGGCCGGTCCGCAGCTTGAACGTGGCCATGAGACCCGCTTCGTTCATGCGTCCGCGCTTGCGGACCGCGTTCATGAAGATGTTGTTGAAAGCGGGCACCGCACTCGCGGTGGGCGACGTCGCGGCCAGGCTCATGCGACGAAGACCGTCGTTGAGCGCCGCCACGCTGACCTTTTGCGGGCATCGCGTGGCGCAGGTCTGGCACGTGGTGCACTGCCAGAGCATCTTGCTCGCCAGCACCTCGTCGCGCAGACCGAACTGCACCTTGCGCACCATCTCGTGCGGCTTGATGTCGGCCACAGCGGCGACCGGGCAGCCGGACGTGCATTTCTTACACTGCAGGCACGCCGCGAGGTTCGCGTGGCTTTCGCTTTCTACCAGCGACGCAAAGTCGCCCGAAATTTGCGACGCGGCCAACATCATCGTCATTTCTTCGACTCCTTCGACTCCTTGGCCGAAGCCAAGACGGCCAAGGCTTGGGCACTGACCTTGCGGTAGACCTGCTCCGGCTCGCACAGCTTGCCGTTCACGGTCAAAAGGTCTTGCACCTTCACGCCGAACAGGCGCTCGTTTTCTTCCAGATAGGCGCGAATCAAGCGCCAATCGGCATTGGTGAACGGCGCGAACACTCCGCCATTCAATTGTTGCTCGACGACTTTCTTGCCGGGATCGCGAACATAAATGGCGCCACCCGAGGCCAGCGAGAAAAGATTGCTGCCGGGATAAGGCGAGGCGAGCGGCACGAGCCTCGCGTGGCCGTCGAATTCGACACCGTTCAGGATAACGAAGCCGCCGCCATTGAGCGGGTCGCCCGCCATGAACGATTCCGCCAAGAAGTCGAGGCAGGTGCCGTTGATGACCACGCGCGGTTTACCGACGGCGTTGATGAGCGGCCGGCCGGCGCCGTTGCCCATCACGTAGACGTCGCCACCCTTGGCGCCGTACATGAACGTCTGTCCGACGTCGCCGTAGATGACCAGTTTGCCGCGTTTTGCGATTTGGCCGATTTGGTCTTGAGCGTTGCCGTGGACGTGAATTTCTTCGCCGTCCATCCCGCTGGCCAGGTAATCGCCGCTCGAGCCGTAGGTGTCGATGCGCACGCCATCGGTGTTGGGACCGAGGCCCACGCCGGTGAAGCGCTGGCCGCGCAGCCGGTACACGATGAAGCGCCGCCAGCCCGCCTGGTAGGCCCTGCGCAGGTAAACGGCGTCGCACTCGTCGCCCTCGGGCGCGAATTTCTCGGCGTCGATGACCAGAACGTCCTGGCCCGGCTGTGGGCCGACGATCTTGCGGCGACTGTCCCAATCAAAACGACGGAAGCTGCCCTCGCCAGGTTCGCCGACGATGGGCGTGGAATCGAAGAGCCGCATCAGAGTCTCTTCCAGCACCGGCAAGACAGTCGCGCGACGCTTGTCGCCCGTGTCGTAGCGACGATCGTAAAGCAAGGTCAACGCCTCGATCGCCGTGGCCTTCGCACGGCCGTTGTCCGTGGCCGCCACGATCTGATCGCAAAACTCGCGCAGAGCGCTCGCCGGCCACTTGGGCAAGCTCTCCACGACATGCGTGAAGAGATCCTGCGCCCTGCCCTGCTTGAGCGAATCGCCGACCGCCTTGCGAATGCCGGCCGAGACGATTTCCACTAGCGGCGCCGACTTCGCCTCGTCACAGCGAACCTTGCCGACATCGAGCTTGACCTGGCGGCCGAACTTGTCGGCGCAGGTCAGCTTCTTCTTGCCGTGCTCGCCGTCCACCGTGAAGATGAACGCGCCACCGTCGGTGCTGGAGCCGCCGCGGGCATTCCAATAGCGATCGGCGACCGGCGAAAAGCGCGGATCTTCGCGCGAAAGTCCGCGCAAAGTGGCGTCGATGGCCTGCTTTTCGGAGCAAATCAGGCCGATCTGCACTTCGCCGCTGTCGGAGAGCGCGAAGACCTGCGGGCGCAACATCGCCGTATCGGTGATGCCGAGCAGCTGCATACGCCGAAGGTCGGGATGGTTGCGCGCGATGATGAAAAACCACGGCCCGTCGGGCGAAGCATGAATGTGGGTCGCCTGGATCTCGCGGTAGATCGTCTGCTTCTCTTTCGGCAATTGATCGAAGTCCAGCTCGGTGGTCGGGGCCAGCGCCTCGATGATGTATTCCAGCGGGTATTTGTAGACGCGATCCCACAGATCGAAGAGCTGCGCCGACACCTCGGTGTCCGTCAGGAACTGCTGCTTGATATTGCGTTGGCGCAGGTACTCGCAAACCGAGTGGTAGTTGGCGAAGTCGCCGTTGTGGACCAGCGCCTCGTTGATGCCGACGAAGGGGTGCGCGCCGCCGGGGTGCCAGACGCGGCCCTTCGTGGGGTAGCGCTGGTGGGCAATCCAAACGTGCGCTTTGAAGTCTTCGAGCTGGTAGTAGTCGACGTTCTGCTCGGCGTAGCCGACCATCTTGAACACCAACTGGTCGCGGCCGTGCGACAAGACGAACGCGCGCTTTTCGCCGAGCGACGCATACATGGTGTCGTTCAGACGGTACGAATTGCGCCACACGAACTCGTCTTCCAGATCGCGCGGCGACAGATCCGAAAGACCGTTCGATTCGCCGAATGCTTTCAGCACGGTGGGCTTCACGCGTACGACGTAGCGGTGAATGTCCGGCGGACGCACCTCCAGGCCGGGAATGTCACGAAAATTATCGATGTGCGGCTGCTTGGTCGACAGGGCAATGTCGAAGCTCGGCGACACGAACTTCTGCTCGACCTCGTCTTCTGCCGAAGCATCCAGCAGAGCGATCTGCAGCAGGTAGTGCGAATCGAGCACCTCGCGGGAGACGCCGATCTGCTCGGGCACCAGGCCCGCCGCCGCGATGCCGCCGCCTTTGCCGTTGCCGCGGTTCTGCATCTGAATCGACGGCTCGTGGATGAATTTACCGCGCACCGGAATGTTGCAGGCAAAGCCGGTAACGCCGCAACCACCTTCCTCTGCGCGGGCGTTGCCCTCGACATCATTGGGCTCGGCGTCGCGGTAGGCCTCGGAGCGCGTGGCTAGCAGCTGGTCTGCTAAATCCTTCATCAGACCGCCTCCTTGGCATAGTACAAAACGTCGCTGCGCCCGCGCAGCTCTTTGGTGCTGGGGATGCCGAGCTTGACGAGGATTTCTACCATCTGTTCACGCCAAGCATTCAGTAAGTTGATCAGACGCTGGGTGGCCCACTCGAGGCTCATGAGCATCATGAGCTCCGGGTCGGTGCTGGCGATGCCGCGCGGGCAGCCGCGCCCGCTTTCGCAGCAGGCGCAGCGCACGCACCCGAGGGCGACCATCTCAGCGGTGCCGGTGACGACGCCGTCGGCACCGAGCGCGATGGCCTTCATCACGTCCCAGGCCGTGCGCGCGCCGCCGCTGACGATCAAGGTGACGGCGTCGCGGATGCCTTCGGCGACCAGGAACTTGTGTACCTTCGCGATGGCGTACTCGATGGGCATCGCGATGTTCTTCTTGGCGATGTCGGGTGCCGCGCCCGTGCCACCATAGCAGCCGTCGAGGTGGATGATGTGAGCGCCGGCGTAGTAGCTGCCGACGGCGACCATGTCGACGTCGTTCGGAGTGGACACCTTGACCGAGACCAAAGCGCGTTCATTCACTTCCTTGATCCAGTCGAGGTGCTTCTTGTGATCCTCGACGGAATACACGCTGTGGAACGGGAACGGCGAGAACAAGGCATTGCCGGCGACGGCTTCCCGCATGCGCGCGACCGCCGGCGTGTTTTTGTCGCCGAGCAAGTGACCGCCGAGGCCCGGCTTGGCGCCCTGGGCGTACTTGAACTCGACGATCGGCACGCGCTGAATAGTGTCTTCGCGCACGCCGAAGAGGCCGGTCGCAACCTGCGTGATGACGTGGTTGTCGTAGGGCTTCAGGCGATCGTGGAAACCGCCCTCGCCCGTGCACGTGAAGGTGTTCCACGCCGTGGCGGCGCGCGCTTTGCCCAAAATCGTGTGAATGCTGACCGAGCCGAACGACATGCCCC